>PMLV01000173.1 GCA_003160635.1 Acidimicrobiaceae bacterium
TCTCAAAGGCCTTGACAGGTTCCGAAGCTTGGTTCTCGAGCTGACTGGAGCGAGCGAGGCCACCAACGCAAACCAACTAGTGCCCTCGCGCGTAAATCGTTGTGACTTACGCGACCCGTAAGGGCTTGCCGTCATAGGTCCAGCAGAACGGGGCGGCCCGGCGGTTGTAGTCGTTGATGAAGGCGATGACCTTGTCGGCCAGGTCGTTGACCGATGCGAACTCACCGCGGCGCAACAGCCTTCGTTCGAGGATGGAGAAAAAGAGCTCGACCTGATTGAGCCAGCTGGCATGGGTGGGCGTGTGGTGGATGTGCACGCGGGGATTGGCTTCTAAGAATGCGGTGACCTTGGACGTCTTGTTGGCGGCAAGGTTGTCGGCGATGCAGTGCAGGTCGAGGTGCTTGGGAGTCTGGGCCACCAGGTCGCCCAGGAAGGCCACGAAGTTGTCGCTTCTCGAAGAGTCCGTCACCCATCCGGCCAGTGTGCCCTCATGGACGCTCAAGGCGGCGAAGAGCACGGCGGTGCCGTGGCGCTTGTACTCGAACTCGCGTCTGGTGCGCCTGCCCGGAATCGCCGGTTTGGTGGGATTGACCCGTGATTTTGCTTGCATGCCCAACTTCTCATCGACCGACCACACCACGGCATTGTCGGGGGGGTTGAGGTAGAGCCCGCACACATCGGAGGCTTTGGCCCAAAAGTCCGGGTCATGACTGGTCATCCACGACTCGACCTGCCAGGGCTTGAGGTCGAGGGCCTTGCAGATCCGCCACGCTTGCGAGGCCGAGATCGGCACACCGTGTTCGGCCATGGCGCCAGCCAAGGCGTCCATGGTCCAGCGCGTCGTCCCCGCCGGTGGGTCCTCGGTGACGAGCTTGACCAACAAGAGCACGTCGTCATGGTCATAGATCGTCGGCCGGCCTGGACGTTCCTCGTCTTCGAGGCCAGCCAGGCCGAACTCTTCATAACGGGCCCGCCATATGCCAACCTGGTTGTAGTGAAGACCGACTGCCGCACCGATGGTCCGATTGGACTTGCCGTCGGCCATGAGCAGGATCATTCGCGCCCGTTTGGCCGCTCGGGCCTCAATGGTGTTGGACCGCACACGCGCCTCGAGCTCAGCGCGATCACCACGACGGAGTTTGAGTGGAGGAAGTCGCATCCCTCCATGAAATCACATCACTGTTATTAACGCGAGTATCGACTAGTGATTCCAATTGCCAACAGGTATAGCCTTGATCGTAGAATGCGTAATTCTGCCCAGGTCATTAATATGACGCATTCGGCGCCGATGGAGCCGCGAGGAACACTCAATGAGAGGCGGTGGGGGGAAGTCCTCCAAATTGCGAGTGAGGTCTTCGGAGAGAGAGGCTATCCTGCCGCTTCACTGCAAGAGATTGCCGAGCGCCTGGGCATCACGAAGGGCAGCCTTTACTACTACGCCCGGACCAAAGAGGACCTACTCTTCGAGATTCTCAAACGGGCTCATGATTACGCTCTGACACTGATCCGCGAGGATCCATTGACGCAACGAATGAGTCCGCGGCAGCGCCTAGAGCGTTTTATACGTCGTTGGATGGATGGGTTACAGCGGCAGCAATATACCGCTCTGAGTGGCGGTCCCGGGGGCTCGCGAGACAGCTGGACCGATTTCCTCTCGGATGATCGAAGGAGCAGGATCATTGGTAAGCGCCACGAGCTGAATCGATACCTGCTCGATCTGATCCGAAATGGGATGGCCCAGGGCGAGTTCAACCCCCAGTTGGATGCTCAACATGTCGCCAGCTGGATCTTCATTTTGATGAATGACACTCGGCTTTGGTTCCGAGCAAAGTCGATGAGCTGGGACTACATCACGAATTGGTACGTAACGCTTGTCTCTCGCGGTCTGGCGCCAGGATCCCTGGACCGCGAATCCAGTCTCGATCCCTCATCGTAAGGGCCTTGCCGGTAGCGGCCCCATCCATAGCCGCCCGCAGTCGAGACTCCGCTCGCTGCAACCGGGCGCTCCGTCATCGGGAAGGCGCGATTGCAAACCTTGAGTTCCTCGAACCGTAGGCGCGGTTGCTCTTTCGGATCGCCATGCCGGGGCGCGCAGAGCTGGCTCGGCGAGGTTCGCCCTCTGAACTAAGGATGTCCGGGCATTGACGAGCGAAAGCAGTTTCGGTATCCTTAATCTTCCGGAGGTCCGGTAGGCGAATAGGGGGCGATTGAAGTTGAAACGGCCTCTATGCCTGCCACTACCAGGGGTTTTTAGTACACAAGGCGGTAGACCCACCCAAAAGAGGACGGTTCTACCGCATTGTGATTCAGACATTAGGTAGAGCGAGAAAAGGGGGAAACTCATGCCTGAGCGCGAGAGCAATCGTCTTTCGGAACTGAGACTCCTGTCACTGAGTGAGCTGAAGGTGGATCACAGCCTGCGCGAAGACGGCCTCGATCCCCATCACGTTGAGGCCCTTTGCGAGCTCGGGGGTCAGTGGAGCCCTGTGCTGGTATGGGGGCCCGACAATCTCGTCATCGATGGGGCCCATCGCGTCGCAGCTGCGCAGCGATTGGGTATTACTACGATTCCTGCTGAATCATTCGATGGGTCGATGGTCGACGCGTTTGTCGAATCGGTTCAGCGCAACTCCAAACACGGCCTCCCGCTCACACTCAGAGATCGCATCCGAGCCGCGCGTCGGATTGTCCGAGTCCTCCCAGAATGGTCGGACCGCCGGATCGCCAAAGTATGCGGGCTCTCCTCCACAACCGTCGGAAAAGTGCGACACGACGCCTCCACGTCTGAAGCGACTCATGCGCCAACCCGTGTGGGCATCGATGGGAGAAAGCGTCCAGTCGAGCCCGGTACGACGCGCCAACGAGTGATACAAGCGCTTGAGCGCAACCCAACTGGTTCGTTGCGAACAATCGCGGCCGTGGCTTGCGCGTCACCAGAGACGGTTCGTACGGTTCGCAAGACATTGCAGGCCCATCGCGTCGGCGAATCGACCTCGGCCGATCGCCCCGGGCCTGATGCCGCTAGGGTGAACGAGCGCCTGTCATCAACGCAAAAAACTAATGTCTTAAAGTACATCAATGGTGATAGCGCGCTGACGTCTTGCACCAATAGTGAGCGCCTATTGAAATGGTTCGAGTCTGGCTCGGTGGTCGATCGGTGGCCCGACTACGTCGACCTAATCCCCTTAGGACGTGTGTACGAACTAGCAGATGAAGCGATCAGGATCTCCGAGCAATGGGTTTCGTTTGCTCGAGCACTAGAGGCCCGTGGCAAGCCGAAGTCTGCCGTGGTATGAAGAGCGACACATTTCCGGCTCGACAACTCCCCGAAGCCACATCCAAAAGGTGCCCAGGCCAGGACAGTTTTTGTGATCGGAGATTGCAGAGCCATCACCAGAGCAGTTCGACCTAGGGCGAGGCATTGATGCCGCACATCGCGTGAAACCGAATGGTCAGTCGTGGCACAGGCTGTCACATCGGTCTCCAGGTGGACGCAATTGACCTGCACGTCTTTCACTTCGCCGGGTTTGTGGCATATAACCCTCGGACGCATGTGACGCTTCGGTCCCGCAATCGCTCTGCAAGCGTCTCCTTGGAGGATCAACAAACGTGAGCACCTTTATCAAGTTCTTGATCCTTGGTTTGGGCGCTGGCGCTCTCTATGGACTTCTTGCTCAGGGGCTCGTCCTAATCTACCGGGGCTCGAGCGTCATCAATTTCAGCCAAGGCGCGATCGCCACGGTAGGCGGGTACGCGTTCTACGAACTTCGGCCTCACCAACCGGCCTGGTTGTCCGTGATCATAGGGGTGCTGATAGCAGCTGCGATCGGTCTGGCCATCCAGGTGTTGGTCATGACACCCATGCTGAAACGGAAGTCTTCTCCCCTCTCACGTGTTATTGCCACGTTGGGCGTGCTGGCGATCATCGAACAAGCCCTCCTGATCAAATACGGAACAATCGGGAACTTCTACGACGGGTTCCTACCAACTCGTCCCCTACATTTCACCAGCACGATCATAGTGGGGTCGGATCGAATATTCCTCCTGTGCATCGGTGCGGTTCTCTCCGCCGGCTTGTGGGTGATCTATCGGTACACCCGTTTCGGCATGGCAACCACAGCAAGCGCCGAGAACTCGATAGCGTCGTCAGCACTTGGGTGGTCGCCCTCGAGAATCATGGCCATCAACTGGACCATTGGGGGGGCGCTGGCTGGACTCGCCGGGATCCTGATCGGACCGTTGACGGGCCTTAGTCCCTCGATCGGATCCTTGACCGTCGTTCCGGCTCTTGCCGCCGCCCTCGTCGGAGGCTTTTCTTCCTTTCCCATCACGTTCCTCGGCGGCCTGCTCGTGGGCATTCTTGAGTCGGAGTCGTCCTGGTACCTTCCTACGTGGACCTCTGCAGCTCCCTTCTTGGTCATCATCGTGATCCTTGTGGTCAGGGGACGTGCGCTCCCACTCCGAGGATTCCTGACCGACCGACTCCCAAAGGTCGGCAGAGCACAACCGCGACCCGTGGTCATCATCGGCGCGTGCGCTCTAGTACTGGGCTCGATGGAAATATTCACGAAGGCCTGGACGACGTCGCTGACCACCTCCTTGATCGTGGCAATCCTCTGTCTCTCTCTCGTGATGATCACTGGCTATGCCGGCCAGGTGAGCCTTGCTCAGTACGCAATGGCCGGCGTCGGCGCCCTGATCTCAGGCCGGCTCGCCGACGCCGCACATCTTGCGTTCATACCTGCACTCATGATCGGTGTGGCGGGGTCGGTTGCGGCTGGGATACTCATTGGTTTGCCCGCTTTGCGCGTGCGGGGAGCCAACCTGGTGGTAGTGACGCTCGGGTTGGGCCTCCTCATCGAAACCGTAGTGCTCGCGAATCCGAATTGGACGGGAGGTCCCATTACGGGGACGGTCATACCGCCCCCCCATATATTTGGGTGGCACATAGAATCGTTCGTCTACCCGAAGTCCTACGCGATCATTTGCCTAATCGCGCTTGTCGTTGCTGGACTTCTCGTTGCAAACCTCCGACGAGGACGATCGGGTCGGAGATTGCTAGCTGTCCGGGATAACGAACGCGCAGCTGCAAGCGTCGGAGTCAGCGTCGTTGGCGCCAAGCTGTATGCCTTTTCCTTCGCGTCCGGACTTGCGGGCTTGGCCGGCGTGCTCTTGGCGTTCCGTGCCCCGAATGTTGACTTCTCTCAATTCGACATTTTTTCATCCATCACACTCATAACGATTACGGCGATCGGGGGCATCGGTTACATCGGCGGATCCGCAGTCGGTGGAACGATCGTCGTGGCTGGTATTAGCGCCGAGATCATCGGGCATTTCTTCGATACCACCAATTACTTCACCCTGGTGTTGGGCGTTCTCCTCCTCGTCCAACTGACCTTATTGCCCGATGGCGTGGCGTCCAGCATCACGACCACTCTCGATTCGTTCGGCCGCAAGCTCTTCACCACGAAACCCTTCATCAAGCTCGGGTCGGATTCTCCCGACATCAAGGGATCCAAATTACAAACGCTTGAATTGCAGGGCATAACCGTGACTTTCGGAACAGTGGCCGCCCTCACTGATGTAAGTCTTACTGTCCAACCCGGCGAGGTTGTGGGTCTGATCGGTCCGAACGGGGCAGGAAAGACGACGTTGATCGACGTGGCTAGTGGGTTCGTGCGGTCCAGTAGTGGTCGAGTCATCTTGGACGGTGTCGACATCACCACGCTTCACCCTCATGCTCGGGCTAGACGGGGACTGGTCCGTTCTTGGCAGTCTCTCGAGCTGTTCGAGGCCCTATCCGTCGAAGAGAACATACTAGTAGCAGCCGAAAAACGCGACCCGTGGTCTTACCTCATCGACTTGGTCATGCCGTCGAGGGCAACGAACACCGCTCTGTTCACAGCGGTCATTGACGATTTCCAATTGAGGGACGTATTGCAAACGCTCGTCTCCGATCTCCCCTACGCACAACGACATCTGGTCAGTATTGCCCGTGCAGTCGCATCACAGGCTTCCGTGCTCTTGCTCGATGAACCCGCAGCAGGTCTCGACGACGAAAGCTCTCAGGAGCTCACCCACTTGATCCGGCGTTTAGCGGACCGTTGGCACGTAGCTGTCTTGTTGGTAGAACACGACGTCCCTCTGGTCATGCAGACGTGTGACCGAGTGGTCGTGCTCCAACAAGGAAGAACCTTGGCAAGCGGACTACCAAATGATCTCCGGTCCGATTCGCGGGTCGTCGACGCGTACCTGGGCGTTCAGACCGAGAGCGGCCAGACTCACACCAGCCGCCGTGTCGATACCAGCGAGATCGCCTCCTTGACAAGCCTCCAGCGGTCCTCCGCTGCCAATGGCGAACTGGTCCGGGTCACGACGGATGAGAACCATGACAACGCCACCCCGTCCGAGCCGGTGATCCGGGCCGTCGGAGCGTCGGCCGGATACGGGAAGGTGCCTGTACTCGATCATGTCGATCTCAACGTCCTCCCTGGCGAGGTTGTCGCTCTGCTCGGCGCTAACGGAGCCGGGAAGACAACCTTATTGAGGATGCTCGCGGGTGTGCTACCCACGACGAACGGGACCATCGAACTCATCGGTCACGGGACGACCAAACCCCTCCACCAACGAAGTCGAGCCGGCCTCTCCTATGTAACGGAGGAGCGATCGATCTTTCGAGGCTTGACCACCGCCCAAAATCTCCGTTTGGGACGTGGCGACGTGGACATAGCACTGGAATTGGTCCCGGAGCTTCGGCCCCTCCTGAATCGCAAAGCCGGTCTTCTTTCGGGCGGTGAGCAACAGATGTTGACACTAGCCCGTGCCCTTGCTGCTCAACCTCGCGTCCTTCTTGCTGATGAATTGTCTATCGGATTGGCCCCATTGATCGTGCGACGCCTCTTTGATGCCGTGCGAGCCGCTGCTGACCTCGGCCTCGGGGTCCTCCTCGTCGAGCAACAAGCTCGCTCGGTGTTGCCCTATTGCGATCGAGCGTATGTCCTCCGACGAGGACAAATCGTGATGGATACGAGCGGAGACGACCTTCTTTCCAGAGTGGACGAGGTCGAAGCTCATTACCTTGGCGAGGACGGAGGCGCAATGTCCATCGACGAGATCGCGGATGACCCCGTCGTGCCCCGCTCATAGATCACCGCGACGTATCAGCCAGTGCCTACTCAATCGTCCGACATCCGGACTGAGTATTGTTGGATCCTTCCCCTTCGCGTCTTGGATCCACTCAGTGACCAGTCTGAGAGTCGCGTAGGATTTCAGATTTACTCGACCTTCGATCTCTCGTCAATCAGCCCACCGAAAAGGAGCGAAGAACAATGGCAGTAACCAGCGATCTCCCCTATGAGATCAACGATGCCGACAATCACTTCAACGAGCCGCCGGATTGTTTTGAGCGATACATCGACCCGTCTAAGAAGGACCTTGCAATCCGAGCGGTCACCGCCCCCGACGGCAAGCGGATGCAACTTTTCGCGGGAAAGCCATCGAAATTCCTAAGCTCGAAGGACGACCAGGTGACGTTCTCGGAGACTGAGCTCGTGGCAATGTTGGGTGACACGAAGGACGCTCGCAGGGGAAGTAGTTCGATGCAAGAGCGAGGCGAGAAGGATCTGCGTGTCGTTCCGGGCATGCTTCTCAATCGTCTCAATCCCTTGAAGGACCTCTCCGATGCTGAGCGGGCAGCGTTCGTTGCCGACTTCCGAGAGAAGTCTGAAGCTTTCGGCAATCGGGACCTTCGTCTCACCCTGATGACCGAGCAAGGCATCGATAAGAGCATCATGTACCCAGCAGCGGCGCACGACATTGAATACGAGTTCGCTGACAATATCGAAGCCCTGTATGCAAATATTCGTGCTTTCAACCGTTGGATGCACGAGGAAGTCGGATTCGTGGTCGAGAACCGGATGTGGCTTCCTCCCTATATCGCCCTGGCCGACCCCGACCTTGCTGTGAAGGAACTGGAGACGGTGCTCGAGCTTGGTGCGCCGATGATCCAAACCAAGTCAGGCCATGCTCATGGCGGTCGTGATAATCCGTATGGTGGACGCTCTCCCGCCGATCCGATCTACGATCGGTTCTGGAGCATTGCGAACGAGGCGGGCATTCGACTGGCGGTCCACCTAGGGGGCACGGACTATCAGAAGTACGGCGCAGACTGGTCCGAGAATCCTCATGCGGTATTCGGTGACTTTGATGCGTTTCAGTGGATGACGTACTGGGGTGACCGGCCAGCAATGGAGTTGACCTCTGCCCTCATCCTTCACAATTTCTTTGGAAGATTCCCCAACATGCACGTGGTCCTCTCTGAACAGGGAACTGTCTGGCTGCCCTACACCCTGCGCAAGATGGACCATGCATTCATGATGGGCCGCAAGGCGAAGTGGTCGGAGACGGGGCGCTTGGATCGACGTCCTTCGCAGATCTTCCGCGAGCATTTTGTTGTGGCTCCGTTTCCCGAGGAGAACGTGGAGCGTGTTGTTGCCGAGATCGGAATCGAGCCCATCGTTTTCGGATCGGATTTTCCCCATGGCGAGGGACTCGCCTTCCCCTCGAAATACGTAGACGCTCAACTTTCATCATTTTCCGATGAGCAGCAGCGACTGATCATGCGGGACAACCTGGAGAAGTTCCTGACAGGCTCGTAACTATTTGAGTGTCGCCCCTCTACTGGATGGAAGAGCAAGCGGCACCTCAGTCCGATGGGATGCCTTAACACCTAATGGCACCTTCCCCGGGTCTGTCAGGAACGACGGTGGCAAGCCCATCCGCACATCGGTGGCATTGGGCAAGATCGCGGCGGTGACGACGTAGTAGATGCCACGACGGTCCTCCGGTGCCGCCTCGTCGATGACGGCGATCATGGGAACAGGTTGGCCCGCTACATGTAGAACGCGTAGCGGGCGTGCGGGACGCCATGGGGGGGCACCTCGCGCAGGACATCTCCTACCAGCCGAGAGAACCTCAGCGTGATGGGCATCGTCTCGGCGTAGCCAGCGGAGTTCCAATTCAACTTGGTCAGGGAGAGCACCTCCTCGAAGATGCGCCGAGGATCAGAATCACCGTGGTGGTCGATAATTTCAATCGGTGCCAGCACATGACCGTGGTGGTATCTCCCCACCGGCGGCAGGTAACCCGTTTAGTAGAGGAATGACCGTCCGCTGACTGTGCCAGCGTTCCCCTTAGCCCCGGGTATCGGCCCTAGCGCAATGGCGCACGTCGCTGTCGCGACGAAGGCCGACGGTCGAAACCGCACATCCCCGATCACCGTGACAATGCCATAGCCAACTTCGTCGACCAGTCGCTCCGTCTCTTTGAGATCCTCAGGGCTGGACGATCGATACTGCACCTTCGCCGCTTCACCGCAGACGTCAAACCCGATGATGCTTGCGCCCTCCTGAGCGAGGCGTATGGCGTGACTTCGACCCTGTCCGCGAGCGGCCCCCGTTACAAACACAACCTTTCCGTCTAACTGTCCCATGCAACCATCCCTCCTTCAGGGCTCACCATTCGCTGTAAGCCACTCTCGACAACCTGTCTCCTCATCTGAATCCATTCACGATGTGGCCACCGACAAACGCTCGCACGACGCTCGGATCTCCTATCTCGAACGTGGAGGAGGGCAGGCTGAAGAGCGAGAACAGCATTCGGGCGAACCACTCCCCCGCCAGTTTGACGTCCAGGTCGCGCCGTGCCTCACCGGTGATCTTGGCCGCAGCAATGTACGGCATGAAGAAGTCGACGCATTCGCTCAGCAAGGCCCCGGCGTTTTTCGTCATCACAAGCCGATTTCATCCTCGTCGAAGAACACTTCCGATCCCTCCACCCATCGTCGTGCCTGGACGACGAGGACCCCCGCCTCGCTCAATTTCTCCTCGAGAGTCGTGCCCTGATTGATTGCTTTAAGCATCTCGCGATAGAACCGCTGAGAGATGATCTGCGCTCGCTTCGACGATGGCTGCTTTGTCTTTGAAGTGGAAATAAACCGTACCGCGGGTCACTCCAGCGCCATTAGCTATGTCGACGATGGTCGTCTTCTTCAGGCCGAGCTTGGAAAAGCTCTTGATTGCGCCATCGATAATGGCCTGGCGCATAGAGATCGGCACCTTGAGTAGCGGCTGAGTCACTGACTGTCCGCTGCCGTCTACTCGCGTCCGAGAATCAGTCCGCTGGTAGGGACACCTGTGCCAGAAGTTACCGTGGCCGAGGGCAAGGCGATCGTGGTCGAGCGCTACGGCGTGCCCAAAGATGTCCGTCGGCGGCGACGCTGGAAGAAGGTGAGGAAGGTCCCTCACGAGACTGCCGACAGCAACTCGGGCCGAGGCGACCCTCCCCGTTCTTCGCTTTCCCGAACTCACTGCGTCAGACGGGGAAAACCGTGACCTGGTCGAGTATTTCCTGGTCGGGTCGATGGCGAGTTTGGCGCTCAGTCTCGTATTCGTGCCCCTGGTTCGATACTAATTGCAAGTAAGCAGAGATCTAATGAGCTGAGTAAATAAGACGCATACTTATGATGTTCGTGTTCGCCAATGATCAAGGGCTGTGGCACGCGGCTGCGAGGACAACAGGTGACCCTCGCGTTGCAGCCTCCTAACCACGATATCGGGAGCGTCGTAAGACGTAGATCGTCGGTAACCACGGCCACGGGTCTGCTGACACACGATGAAAAGACTCAGTCCTTCTGTTGCAGAGTCGACACCTCAAGCTTGCGGGTCCGCCGCATGAAAGGAATAGGTCCGCCTTCAAGATGGTGCAAGGCGAGCCGGTTGAGGTCGTGCCGTTCGAGAGAGCCACTCGCCTCGACGTCCCCGTGTCCGGCAATGGCCTTCATCGTTACGATCTGTTCCGCGTCTCCGCTCACGACGATGCCTGGGCTACGAGTCGCGAAGATGTACTGACGAGTGCCGCGCAGCGAGCGTAACCGTTCGACCAAGTACTCCTCGATCCATGGCGCATGCAGAGCATCCTCAGGTTGATCCACCAACACTGGAGTAGTACCGTCAGCAAGCAGGAACACGAGGATCGCAGTGCACCGTTGGCCGTGAGCGAGTTGCTCAATCGAAACATAAGTCTGATCGTCCGGCTTCCGAAATTTCACCGTAAGTACATCTGGGCGATCGAGCACCTGGATCTCCAACAGCTCCTCCAAAAGGTCTCGCTCATCAACATTACCGAGAAGCCTCCCGATACTCGCCGCATCGATGCCGTTCCCGTCGTTCACTAGCTCGTCTACCTTTGAGTCCCACAACGCTCTGGCGAAACGAAGCGGATGAACCGTTCGAGCAATGGCATCCGGTACCGGATCCTTGACCCGAGAGCCAACCTTGAGTTTGTCGAGCGCGACCCGGAAGTCGGTGTAGTCGCCGTTGCTTGGAATATCCAGCTTTACGAAACCAGCCGTCTGACTGTTGAGTGCATCTACTCGCTTTCGGCGCAACTCCCGACGTTCGTGCCGCGCTGCGCTTAACCGGTCGATCAAGGACTCACGTTCCTCAAGCGCATTGCTGAGGGCGGGCATTGCTTCTTTGATTAGCTCCTCCTTCGCCGCTTCGGCCTCAGCCAGCTTCTCCTGAAGTGCTTCCAGTCGTTCACGTAACGCAGTAAGGGAAGTATTTGGGTTCACGCGCTCGAGTTCAGCATCTAGTTCTCCCTTGACCTCACTAAACCGGTTCGTCCACTGCTCGTTGAGCTTGCCGAGCTTCTCCTTGGCCGCGTCTATCGCTGTAACGATTGCTTCGGCAGAGGACTTGAGGCTCGATTCCAGTTCGCCGAGGATCGTATCCACGGTGGCAAAGATGTCACCGTTTGTCTCGATGTCGGCTGGCGATGTCAACTTCGGCGTTTTCAGTTCTGGCACCGCGAGGTCGGTAACTCCCCTAGTCGTCCGGTCAATTCGGGAGCGCTCTTTCTGCCACCCGGCCTGCTGTTTCACGAGATTGGTATCGAACAGGCCTGCGAGAACGCGCACTTGCTCCTTGAGGTCAGCTTCCTTCGACGCCTCCTCGCGGAGGAGCGTAATCCGCTTGCGGCAGGCGATCAGCCCGCGGGCGTTTTGCTTCAGCTCTTCGGTAGTGCTCGCGATCTCGGTCTCGTACACCGTGAGGTCAATGCCTGCGTCGACCAACGTCATACGCCCAACAGGCTCCCCGGAATATTCGAGGATCTCGCCCTGTGAGAACGCAGCCAATGAGAGGAGGTCTCGTGGTGCAAGGTCAACGCTCACCCAGTCATCGCCAAGTTGCTGAAGCACCGAAGATTGCGTAAGCCCGTCTTTGGCAAAGGGGCGTTCAATGCGATAGCGATGGCCGTTTGCGTATACATGCAGACGCGCCCCGCCAGACTCCGTCAGAGCGGTCTCAAGGCGAGACTGGACCTCCTCCCACAGCTTCGGGAACTTTGCTCGGTCCAACTGCTGGTCCATCACGTAGCGGATCGCTTCAACGATTAGTGACTTGCCCGCGCCAGTCCCGCCAAGCAGGCAGTTCAAGTCCGGGCAGAGCACAACCTTTTGACCGTTAAGAAAGCCGCCGACGATATCGATCTGCTCGATGCGAGAGTAGGACGGCGATATGGCGGGTTCGACCAGAGCGATGCGAAGGTCTGGGTCGGCTAGTCCATGTCGCAGGCCAATGAGATCTGGTCGGCTCGATTTGAGCCACGTCCGCCGCACACCTATTCCTGAAAGGGCGTGTGCGCTCATAGCGGCGTCCCACGTATCGGAGCCTCGGACGCACGCGAGGATTCGCTTACCGCCCACCTTCGCCGCGACCTCCTCAGCCTTTTCTAGCTTGACAATCTCGACGGCTGACAGTGCTTCGTCCATCAAGGTTTTGGTTAAATGTGCCTTGACATCAAGATTTAGCAGGCCCTTCTGCTTGTCGGCATGTGCTGCGATCGCTATGCCGCCACACGCCACGACTTCCCGAGCCACCTCGGCGAGACCAACCTTCGCCGCGATATCCAGCTTGCCGCGGTCGGCCTGCTTGATTCCTACACCAACCAGCATCTCATTGATGACCATGCTTGACGTGCCTTGCTCCCAGATGGCCAGCAAATGACCCTCGGTCGTGCTGATTTCGACTCCGGGAAGAACTATCAACGACGTCCCAATTGCGGCAGCACCAATGCGGTCGCACCAGTCTGCGGTGTTGTGATCAGTAATAGCGATCGCAGCGAGGCCGGCGTCGATCGCCGCCTGAACTATCTCCTCTGGCGAGCCATACGCTTCTGCCTTCGCGTCAGATGACCCGGGCGTATTGACATGCAAGTCGATCGGCCACAACCTTGCCCGGTCATTCATACTTGGGCCCCCGTCGTCGCGATGAGGGGTGGGGCTCAATCGCCGGGCTTCGCAACGTCCACCCACGCGGCATTAGTGATCGTGAAGTAACGACGGTCCGCAAGGTCTCCCTTGACATCACTGACGGCATGGGACCATGTGTTCCGTAATCGTTTCGTGCACCCACTTGGCTGCAGATTGGATGATCTCTCGCTGTTAGGGGGTGTCTCGGAGTGGGAGCCTGTCTGATCGGGGTTTCACCCATCACCCATGAGCGTGGCTGTACTCCCGATGGAAGTACGTTTCAGAACCGCTCGCAAGTGCGGCTGGGTTTCGGGGGTTCGGCTCCGTGCATTCGTCATTCGATATACCGAATAACGAACGCACCCAACATAGAGCCCTGGATTCGACACCTCTCCCCACTATCTTCGCCCCAGTATCCAACCCACTATCTCGGTGATACTGAGTGGATCCACCCAACCCGGATGGACAACGGCTGGACGTAATCGCAGTTCAGAATACTCAGACGGACTCGGTGGACTCCCCTGCCCCAGACTCTTAATCCGCAGGTTTCGGGTTCGAATCCCGAGGGGCGCACTCGAAAGCCCAGTTTAGACGAGGTTAATCATAGGTTAATCAGGGGAGTTAAGTGGGTCGCTAGCTCGAAGATCCGAGGCACCGGCCGGATCAAGGTCAATAAGGCAGTCGTCACAGCGCACCGTGTGGCGTGGGAGCTGGCACATGGCCCGCTGCCCCCAAAGACGCTCGTCCTGGCCTGCCCTGTCAATCCGGCCTGCGTCCGTGTAGACCATCTGCGCCTGGACGGCGCACCAGAGACCAAGCCAACGCGCCAAACACGGGCGCGCAAAGGGACGGGGTCGATGCGCCTCATTCGCCCGGGGACCTGGGAGCTGCGAGTGAGCATCGGACGCTGGGAGGACGGCCGGCCACGGACGCTCAACCGCAGCGTTGCTGCGAAAAGCGAGGCTGAGGCCGCGGCGCAACTGGTCGCCTTTGTCGATGAAACCAGCCGTGCACAACTACCGGATTCGCGGCACGAGCGCGATATCACGGTGGATGAGGCGATCGAGCGCTTTCTCACGGAGTACTTGGTCAATGAGAAGGGCCGGGCCGACAAGACCATCACCGACTACCGATATCTGCACCAGAAGTGGTTCTCCCCCGCCATCGGAGCCAGGCCCGTCAAACTCATCGAGAGTTCCGTCATCGACGACCTGTTCGGCCAGATGCGGCGGGAGGGATTGAGTGCCTCCCGGCTCAACCAGGCCAAGGCTCTCTACTCTCCGTTCTTCCGCTGGGCCAAACGGCGAGGCATGACCCTCCGCAATCCGATGGTGGACTTCGAAATGCCCACCAGTACCTACCGGTCCAAGGAGCGCACTCCGCCCGAAGTTGAAGAGCTGACCCTGCTTCTCTCCACCGCCGTCGAAGTGACGCCCGACATCGCTCCACTCCTGTTTCTTGGCGCTGTCACCGGAACCCGGCGCGGGGAGCTGGTCGCCATCCCTCGTTCCGCCGTGGACTGGAAGAAGAACCAGATCACCGTCGATACGGCAATAACTTCGAAGGGAAAGGTCAAGTCGACCAAGACCCGTCGGGGACGAACCTTCCATGTCGACGCCGACACGATCGCCATGCTCCAACGCCATTGCGACCACATGGACGAACGGGCCCGTACGGAAGGTGTCGAACTCGAAACCGATCCGTTCCTATTCAGCCTCGTCGCCGATTGCTCCAAACCCATGCCGCCCGACTACTTCACTAAACGCGTTGGTGTATTGAAGGGCCACCTCGGCATCGAGAACAAACGCCCGGAGGTCGTTGCGCTTGAAGATGAAGCACTCCTTCTGCGCCGATCCCCTCCCCCACCGCGACCCCGCGGCCGGACCGGACCCTCGCCTGCCGGCGGGATGTCCTTCCGCGAGATCGGCCAACAACTCGGTCGCAGCGAGCGCTGGGCGAGCCTCGCTGTAGTGGCAGCCGAACGCCGGGAACAAGCTGCAGCGTCGGGCCGTGCCAGCCTCGATTTCGACGGGTCAATCCTGGCTCTTCGCAAGTTCACCTCATCCGAACTCCTCGATGCCGGATTCAACGTCAGCATGGTCGCTCAGCGGCAAGGGCATGGCCCCCAAGTCCTGACGCGCCACTACTCCAAGTCGCGAGCATCATCCGACAAGCGAGCAGCCGAACACCTCGGCCGTGTGGTTCATGGAAACGATTCATAACCAAGCCACGTTTTAGGAATCAGTCTGAAGTCGTCTACTGAGTTGGAACGAATCCCATAGTGCCTGGTCACCCAGTGGGTGCCGTCTGCCCCGTCCCATTCCGTCCGCCGGATCCCAAGCTGTAGATTCCCAGGAGATTCCCAAAATGGATCGGTATGGGCGTGATCTCCCGCGCGGTAGCTCACCACCCACTGACCTTCATGACGAAGAAGAGCGGCCTGCCAGGCCATAGGTGCGCATCCCGGGTCGATTCAGCTGCCGATCTGCGTAGCGTGTGGACTGTGCTACTGGCAGAGCTCTCATCGATTGACATGCTCCACGAACGCCTGTTCGGGTTCGTGCCGCCGACGGACGGCACGGCTTACGAGCGCATCACGGCTGTCGTGCTTGCCTTCCTAGGCTGGCAGGGGGTAGCTCAGGGTTCACGCGAGCAGCCCGAGGGCCGTCGAGCCAGACAACTGATCGACGTTGTTGCGCGCCATCCCTCCGGGGAGCAGCGGCGTCTGATCGTCCAATGCAAGAAGTACGACAAGAAGGTTGGCAAGGGGGTTCTCGACACGTTGGTCGGCGTGCGAGCACAGATGGGTGACGTGGACCTCGCTGTCGTCACCACCGTCGGCTACACCAGAGGGGCGCGCGACGTGGCCTGCGACGAGAGCGTACTGATGCTTCGGATACGTCCATACGAACCAGCTAAAGATGGCGGCGCCTTCGTCCGCGAGGTGGTCATCATTACGGTCATCCCGTTCCAACCCCCAGTCGTGACGAGTTTCAACCTCGAAGTAACGAACATTGAAGGAAATTTCCAGAGCGGTGAATACGCCCTTGACACGGTCTTGGAAAGGGATGACGGCTCGCCGGCCGAGAGTCTCGCGGAGTTTATGTATGCCGACATCGACACCTTTGAGGTCGGCGAATTTGACCGTCGCGTGATTCCCGCGGAGGCCCGATGGGTTCCTTCGGCAACCGGCCGAGCGCGCATCGGTGCGCTGAGTTGGCACGAGGTCATTGCTGCCGGCGACCCAATTGAAACAAGTCAGCATGACCGAGGCGGC
>PMLV01000166.1 GCA_003160635.1 Acidimicrobiaceae bacterium
AGCGTCCTTCCCTTTCTCGTCTCCCTGCGCGGCGCGTGGCCGGTGCTCCGCGCCGTGGCTGCGCTCGCGCCCAAGTTGCTGCGCTCCGCGCTCGTGGGCGGGACCGCGGCTGACGACACCAAGGAGCAACTCTTCACCCGGCTGCTGGGGGGGCTACCCATCGAGCTGGTCAACGACCGCGCCGCCACCTTCGCCGAGCAGCACCTGGCTCACCACCTGCGCCAGGACGCCCGCCTGCGCCTGCAATGGCACCAACGCCAGGGGCACCACGTCGTCATCGTGTCCGCTTCCCCCGAGTGCTACGTGCGCCGGGCCGGAGAGATCCTCGGTGTCGACGGCGTGCTGGCCACCCGCCTGGCCGTCGGCGGCGGCGGGCTGCTCACCGGGGGCTACGAGGGGAAGAACTGCCGGGGGGCAGAGAAGTACGCCCGTCTGGTGGTCCATCTGCGGGCGCACGGCCTGCTCGGCGGGGGCGACGACCAACCCGAGCTCTGGGCCTATGGCAACAGCCGGGGTGACCTGCGGCTGCTGCGCGCCGCCGACCACGGCGTGGACGCCGGGCTCCTCGGTCCCCTCGGACGCCTGCGCCGCTTCCCCCGCCTGGCCGATGTCGTCAGAGAAGCCGACGCGGTCAGAGCAACCAGCGGGCGGGCTCAGCCGGGGCTGGCGGCGATGCCCACCACGCGTCCCGAGTAGCCGGGCACCGCGGACGCGACGTCGCCGAAATACGGCGCGTCGCCGAAACTGAAGGCCTGTCCCGAGCTGTCGACCAGCGTGTAACCCTGACCATCGGCCGTGGGCACGATGGACGTCATGGGGCTCGTCGCCGTAGCGATCCCGGGCGAGTCAGCGGCCGGCGCCAGCATGGGTGCGCTCCCGAATGCCTGCACGGTCCCGTTCGCCTCGAGCATCCAGTAGCCCCCACCACCCGCCGCGGGTGCGACATCGACGACCGGGGAGCTGGGTGGCGAGGCACCCAACGAGCCGTAGAAGGTGGTGTCCCCGAAACTGAAGATGCCGCCGTCGGACGCCACCAGCCAGTAGCCCCCGCCGTCGGGGGTGGCGGCCATGCCGACGATCGGTTTGTTCAGGACGAGGTTGCCCGTGCTGCCGTAGAACGGCGCGCCCCCGAAGGCGTAGATGCCGCCCTTGGCGTCGTCGATCCAGTAGCCCCCGACGCCACCGCTCGCCTGGTTGCCGAGGCTGAACCAGGTCGACTTCAGGTTGAGCGCGGCCGCGAACGCCGCACCGGTGACCGACACCGACCCACCGGTGCCGGTCACGGTCAGTTGGTTCACGCGACCCCCGAAGTCTCCCAACCCGTTGCGCGAGGTCACGACGAGCGAGGAGTACGTGCCGATCGACGGGTAGGCGGCCTCGATCGACGCAGTGGAGAGGGTGACCGACCAGTCGTGATTCGGGTTGCAGACCGACGCGCTGACGCACACCGCGTCGCCGGCATCGACCAGGGCCGGGAACTGGGCGCCGGTGGAATAGCCCCCCGACGACGAGGAGTACTCGGTCGTGGCCACGGTGGAGGTGCCGTTGATGACCATGACCTGGCCGGCCGTGTCCTGTGCGGCCAGCACCGACGTGGCGGTCTCGTACTTCATGCCCGGGTAGGACTGGCACGTCTGGTCGCACGTATCCGCGTAGCCGCCGTAGCTCAACGGGTTGGCTTCGACGTAGGAACGCGCGGCCACGGTCTGGGCCTCGGACTGCTGGAAGCCCCACGGCTCGCCCTGGGGCCCCACCCCACCGAGCGTGGCCCAACTCGATGGGGACTCCGAAGGTGCGACGTCGGCCACGTACTGCTCCAGCGGGACGGTGTTGACCGTGCGGGCCTGCCCGAGCGAGTTCGCCAACGCCGTGAGCGAACCGTGCAGCTCGATGCTCGGGCCCGGCTGGCAGAGTTCGACCGGTCCGCCGTTGGTGGCTGCGGCCGTGGGCCCGGTGACGTTGGTGGCGACCGGTCCCCATGAGCCGGCACAGCCCGGGCCGGTGAACACGTCGTAGAGCGACCCTGGCCCGACCAGACGGAAGAGGACCGCGGCAGCCGGACCGGTCACTCCCGTTGCCGTCAACGTCCCCGAGGCTGCGGTGGCGATGAGGTCGTTGCCGTTGTTCTCCGTCATGGCGACGATGACGTTGCCACCGTTGAGCGAGGCCGGCGCCGGAGCCGTGCCCAGCGTCTCCAACGTGGTGTTGCCGTAAAAGTGCGTGACGATCTGGCCGTAGGTGAAGTTGCCCGCACCCGCGTCGTCCCCGAGGGCATAGCCCAGCGACCCCCACTGCCCCATGCCGATGCCGTGCCCGTACCCGTGACCCACGAGGACGACGCTCGAGGTGGTGTCGGCCGCCGCACGTACCGAGGGAAAGGCCAGGGCGATGAGACAGGCCCCAAGAGCCGAGGCGCCGCGCCAGCGCCGGGTCGCTCGAGTGCTCCCGGTCCTCTGAGCAGCTGCGTCGGACCGGCGTTGTCGCCCCAAGCGTGGGCGCGCCGCGAGGAGGACAGCCATCACAATGGTCAAACCCTACTGGGGCAACCCCGCCGAGATGTGTACCCTTCGCGGCAACCCTGGCCGCGCCGGGCACCGGTACACTGCACGCCCGTGCGCGTCGACCAGGTCATTCCTTCGCTGGCCAGCCGTGACGCCATCGGCGTGCACACCATCAACCTGCGGGACGGCCTGCGCCGGGTCGGGATCGACTCGGACATCTTCTACGGGAGTTTCACCCCCGATGTACAACATGAGGGCCGTCCCGTGACCGAGCTCGGCCGCGCCGGACGCGATCGATGGTTGCTCTACCAGTCCTCCATCGGCAGTCCCGTCTACGACATTCTCGCGGCACGTCCTGAACGCAAGCTCGTCAATTATCACAACATCACGCCGGCCAACCTGCTGCGTGAGTGGGCGCCGGACGTGGGCTACGAGGTCGCCCTGGGCCGCACCCAGCTGGCCCGGTTGGCCGTACAGAGCCGGTTCGCCGTGGCCGACTCCGCGTTCAACGAGTCGGAGTTGCGCGCCCTCGGCTACGACGACACGGCGGTGGTGCCTCTGCTCATCGACATGCAGCGCAAGAGCGGGGAGCCCGACCCCGCCCTGATGGCGGAGTTCGCCCGCCACAAGGCGGCACCAGGCGGTGCCGACCTCCTCTTCGTCGGCAAGGTCTCCCCGCACAAGGCCCCGCACGATCTGGTCAAGATGCTGGCCGTGCTGCGCCGTCTCTACGATCCTTCGGCTCGCCTGCACCTGGTGGGATCACCGCTGGGTGAGACGTACGAGCCGGCCTTGCGCTCGTTCGTCGACGAGCTCGGCCTCAGCGATGCCGTCAACTTCGCCGGGTCCGTCAGCGGAGCTGAGCTCGAGGCGTACCTCCAGTCGGCCGATGTGTTCGTCTGCGCCTCGGACCACGAAGGATTCTGCGTGCCGTTGGCCGAGGCGATGGGGCACGGCGTCCCGATCGTGGCCTACGGGGTCACCGCAGTCCCCGAGACCGTGGGGCATGCCGGCTTGGTGCTGCCGGACAAGTCACCCGTGCCCTTCGCCTCGGCGGTGGCCCGAGTCCTCTCCGACGCGATGTTGCGCCAGCATCTCTCTGCGGCCGGCCGGGCCCGCGCGGCCGAGTTCAGCCTGCCCGATTCGCAACGACGATTCGTGTCGCTGGTGCAAGCTGCGATCGCCTCCTGAGCGCGGCGCTGTGCGCGCCGCTCGGGGAAGACCTATCGCGTGGCGAAGTAGACACAGCTCCGCGTGCCGCCCCTGTCGATGTCGGTTGGTGTGGTGAAGAGGACCGAAGCCCCGAGGTCGGCGAGCGTGGATCGGGTCAACGCATCCGGCACTGCGGTCATCGTCATTTCGGGGACCCAGTCCAGATGCCGGTAGAGCAACTGCGGGCTCACCCCCAGGCGCCGGAGGAACGTGCCGGCGCGGGTGCGC
>PMLV01000175.1 GCA_003160635.1 Acidimicrobiaceae bacterium
GGGCATGGGCCTAGTTCATCACATCAGTGGTCTTTGGCGAATAGCTGAAGAACCCGCGGCCGGCCTTGCGGCCGAGGAGACCGGCGTCAACCATCCGGGAGAGGATCCGCTTGCGGACCATCGGATCGTCGACTGCCGCCGAGAGCATGTCAGTCATCCTTCCGCTTACGGGACGGCAGGCTGTTCCGCGTCGGCCGACCTCGCAGGGACGCGATAGCCATCGATCTGGCGCGAGCGGTCCAGCAGGGTAACAGTGGGTAGTAGCCCCAGATCCGGACCTCGATCGCAATAGCCAGAGGGTCGTGTCAATCAAGCGTCCGCCGTAGAGCGAGCACTCTTGATCGTCCGTGACTTACCTGCCATCCCGCTCAGAAGCCACCGCTCGTCACCTCAACTCTCGGTCCGGAAGACCTAGACTGTCCGATGCCGTCCGGGTGGCGCAGCCGTCGCTGTGCCGCTCACCTCCGCTTGGAGATCTGCATTGAAGGCCTGGCCAGGTTTTGTCAAGATCAAGATGTTGCACCGGGCGGGCGGCACGATCCTGCTACCGGAGATCGTGGTCATCGGCGGCGCTGGTAACCAGTGGGTGCAACCACAGTTTGTCCATGCACCGCTCTTCTCCTTCGCTGACGACGGGCTCGGTGTGAAGATCTCGCTTGGCGCACTCGACCACAGCCGCCACCACCGGGGCGGCCTCGAGTGCGAGCTCACGTTCAGGCGAAGCGACCGGTGCGCGGCGTTGGCTGATCGCTCCGAGGTGTACCGCTGCCACGTTGAAACCGCGCACTCGCCGGCCCAACTCTCGGTCGGGCGCGCACGCGTGCGGGCCGACGGCGGCATCGACGTCTGTCTATACCATCACACAGCGGAAGAGACGCTCCGCCTTATCCACGAGTCCCGGCATGTACGAGGGTCCCCGTGGAACTACCAGGGTACCCGTGAGCTTACGAACGTGAGCTACGCGTACTTCACCAGTATCCGCAGCGTCAGCACCGAGGCGGACCTCCAGAGCATCGCTATGGCATCCCGCGGGAAAATCGGCCTTCGGCTCGACACCAATCGGAGTTCCGATCCAGATCTCCTGCTCGACGTCTATCGCGAGTCGACAAGCGATAGGAGGGCGACGCTCAAACTGTGGGTACCGGGCGAGACGATCTCGACGCCCCACATCTGGCAGCACGCCGGACTTGCAGTTCACTATGAGGTCACTCGCCCATGGATCTACCGGGTCGGACTACGGCCCCGCGCTCACCTCGACTTCCTCGACGGCTGCGCCACACCTGACCCTGCCTCGCTAAAGCGCTTCGACTACGCCGTCATTGGCGACTGCAACACTACAATCGGCCTCGAAGCGCCATTCGACGAGGAGAACACGAGTGAAACGTTCGTCGTCGAGGACCTCACCGGAACCAACCTCTTCGACTTCTGGCGCGACCACGCGAACGCGCAACTTCACACCTCGCCATCGATCACGCCGACATTCAGACGCTGAGCGCGCTTCAAGGGTTACCAAACGGTGCAGAATGCCACCCTGAAGGTCCGGCCTGGACATCCAATCGGAGTCATGTCCTTGTGAGAGTTGTCCATTCTGCCCGTTTAGCGAGGATCCCCTGCGGGCACATCGGGATGCTGAGTCGATTGGTGCCGTAAGCCGTTCCCCATTCGGGACGCCCGGCTGACCCGCGTGGACCGACCTCGCAGGGACGCGAGAACCGTCGTTCGGTATTCGTCTGCGTAGGCGGATGGTTCCCTGCCTGGCGCTCATATCAGGTATTCGGTTTACCGAGAACGCCACGACTTCGGGTGAGATCTACTTCAGCGCGCTACTAGGCCTTCGCTCGCTTGGCCTCGTACATAGCCACGTCGGCTTCTCGACTGAGCGATTCGGCATCGCTCCCGTTTCGTGGGCAGAGGGCGATGCCCGTGCTGATTCCCACCCTCACCTGTGCGCCACCAGCGTCGATCGGGTCCTCAAGGAGCTCGGACACCCGCCTAGCCACGATGACCGCGTCATCATCGTTCGCGTTCGGAAGGATCACGCCGAACTCATCGCCGCCGAGGCGGCCGAGCGAGTCCCCCACCCTCGTCGCGAGCCTAAGCCTTCGAGCAACCTCCTGCAGTACCGAATCGCCGACTGGGTGCCCGAAGGTGTCGTTGATCTCCTTGAAGTGATCTACGTCGAGGAATAGAAGGGCGAACCCCTCGTCGGCCCGACGACGCCTCGCCAATGCCAGCCCGAGGTCCTGGTGGAATTGCGACCGATTCAATAGACCGGTAAGCGAGTCGTGCGTCGCCGCGTGGCGGAGGCCTGCTTCGGCCCTGTCGCGAGCCTGTTCAGCCATCCTAGTTTCGGTGATGTCCCTCACAAGCAGGCAGACCGTCTGTGGTTCGCGCTGGCCGACTATGGGAGTGATCCTCGCCTGGAACCACCTGGTCCCTGAAGGCAGGTCGAGCGAGTACTCGATGCTCTCTGAAGTACCGGTGCTGAGGGCCCGTCGGATAGCGTTGACTATCGTGCCGCCCAGTTCGTCACCCAGCATCTGGCAGGTGCTGTGCCCCAAGAGCTGGCCGCGCGGGGCAACAAGCAGTTCGGCCCTAGCAGTCCACACTCCGAGGTACACGCCGTCCCGGTCGAGCTCGAAGGCGAGGTCATCGAGCGAACCCAAGAGGGCCTGGAGTCGTGCCTCACTCTCCCGCAGGGCATCACCGATCTCCAACTGACTCGCACTCTCCGGCGAGTGCTCCGATGAGGGCTGCGCTTCTGCGCCGAGCCCGTGCACATCAACTATGGGACGATGAGCACCGACTTGGCTATTTGTCCCCATGAGGGGAATTATACGTTTCACATGCTAGCGGAGCGTAGGGCCGAAGGTCCCGGCTCTCGGGATCCACGCGACGGATCACTGGTACCAGGAGACTGTTGAACAATGGGGATTCTGGGCGTATCTTTGTCCTTGCAAGTCCGGGCTATGTCCGAACCGAAGCGCCGGCATGAAAATGGGTTGAAGCCCGCCACCCTGGATGGGCAGTGCCCGAGGTGAGGTCCCATTTTTGACGACCCGGACTTGCGCGCTCTGTGGTCAAGTGGTGCTGAGTCGCCACTCTCCATCGTGGTGCAGACCTAGGTTCACCAATCGCCGGAGATTGATGGCCGCGATACGCAGTGAGAGACCCTGTCGGTTCCTTTCCACCCCACGGAACCGGACTCTCCTGTTGCCATCGGCTACAAGCCAGGCGATAGAGCGCTCCACCATGGGGTGCCACCGTCGATAGGGAATCCGAATCGCGTCGGGTTTCTGCCTGGCGACGCGCTTCGGCAAGTAGGGCACCATGCGCCCTTGGAGGCGCCCAAGCGAACAGCATCCGCCAGCTACGCCACACAGAACCATCGCCAAGAAGCGCACCTGGTTTGGCTATTGGAAACCGGTGAGTACACGACAGCGGATCTGGCTGACCTGTTCGGCGAGGCCCGCTCGACCGTCTATCGGGCTGTCGAGCGAGAAAGGATACTGAAGGTTGCAACTGCGAGCCCGCCTACGCCTGGGAGCTGAAACCCGACCTCCGTGCGGCGGTGTCCCGTAGGGCCCACCTCTATGAGATACCGCCACACATCTCGGGCACGGAGTTGGACGGACGCGTAAGCCGTTCGGCTTGCGGGACAGGCTGTTGGCCCCCGACGGCCGACCTCGCAGGGACGCGATAACGCCTGCTTCCCGAGGCAGACACGCAGGCTGCTGCGAAACGCGAAGCGGTTCGTGCGAAGGGGATTGCGGCTACGACCGCAACCATCGTCGAGTTCGTTTCGGACGGGTGATGGTCCTGTCGTTCGGCCGGAAGCGTCTGGGGTGGGTGTCGACCGAATCAGTTCTCGGTCAGGACGCCTCGGATTGCAAGATTTCGGCAACCGGCCGGCGAGCTCCCCAGCGAGCCGGTACCGACGTCAATCCCGCGATAACAACGACCGTGGCGAGGACAACGGCGATCAACCACCACGCGGGAGGTTGGCTGGCGCCGCCACCCTGGTTGGCAACGGTGAAGAGGGCGAAGCCTCCTGGAATGCCGATGAGTGCTCCAGCGAGGGCGGGAAGGACTTGTGCCGCAGAGAGTCCGGCGGTGAGTTGGCCCGGTTCCACACCGAGGGCGCGGGTGACCGCTGAGGCGTGCCGCGAGTCCTGCACCGTCGCTCGCGTAATGAAGACCGCGTTCACTGCAGCCAAGGCGACCAGCATGATCGAAACGATGAACAGCACTTGATCCTCTCGCGCGGTCTTCGACACGAAGCCCACATCGAACTGGTTGAAGTCCGCCGACCCGGAGACCGCCGCTCCGAATTGAGAGGCGGCGATGGTCGCGTGCGCGAAAAGCAGGGCAGCGACTCCGCTGACGGTGACGGCAATGCTCGCGACGTTCAAGAGCACTCGACGTGGCCTGCGGGCTGCGACCCGGACCGCGAGCAGCATCGGTACCGGAAGTCGTGCCGATCGGGTGATCAACCAACTTCGGCGCTTCGGCGGGCGTGCCGAGTCAGCAAGGGCATCAACCGTGCTCGTGCGAGCGGCGCGAAGTGCAGGAACCGCCGTGGCGAGACCCGCCACAATGATCGCTGCGAGAACCACGATCACAGCCGTCACGATGGTGAACTGCGGCGCGCCGGCGATCCCGAGCATTGCGGTGCCGGGGCTGGTGAGCAACGGGGCCACGAATCGCCCGACCAGGAGTCCGAGCCCGGCTCCCGCAAGAGCGAGCGCGACGTACTCGGCTAGCAGAATGCCGGCGACAACGGACGGCGTGGCCCCAACGGCCTTCAATAGCCCGACGCGTCGTCGCTGCTCGGCCATCCGGCCACCGACCAAGATGGCGAGGCCGCCGACAGCCAGAAGACCCAACAGCCAGCTCCCAAGGAGGAGGATCTTCTGCTCAGTCCTCACGAGTAGGCCGTCCTGTTGGCTGATCGCCTGCCAGGGGAGGAGGCAGGGACTCCCGGAGTTGTTCTTGTAGTTGCCACTTGCGGTGTGCTGATTGGCGAATGCTTCGGCCTGTCCCGGATCGGAGAGCTTGACGTCCAAGACGTAGCCGAGCGGTTGCGCGCGAGTCGCCATGCTTCGGGCGGTCGCCTCGGTGAGCCAGATCAGACCGGGGTTCGGCCAACGGCTGCTTGCCTCGAGAAAACCGAGCCCCGAGGTCGGCAGCGCCGCAGTGACGGCCACCCCCGAGACGCGAAACCTTCGACCGTCCAAGGTCACCTGATCGCCGGCGTGAATGCCGAGCGCGTCGGCGAAGCTGCGCTCGACGACCACCTCGCCCGGACGGACCCAGTTGCCCTCGGTCAGTTTCGGTTGATCGACCGGGGCCAGGGAGCTGCTGCGTCCCTCGGCAAGAACAGCGTCGGTGTGACCATTGGCCGTCATCACTGGAAAGGCGACCGGGAACGGACCGCTGAAGGCGGTCACGCCGCGTGCGTGAGCGATCGGGCTGACGTCGGCGAGCCCTTTCGGGTCAGCAGGAAGTCCCGGGTTGTAGGCAAATGCGGTGGCGATCACATCCGGGCCGGCGGTTGCCTGCCTGGTCTGTTGGTAGGGCTGGGACGTCACGCCGTGGAGGATGAGTCCGAGCGTCAATGCAGAAGTGGCCGCCGTGATAACGACGAGCAACATCACGGCTTCCCCCCGGCGTCGCCGGACGCTCCGCGCCGCGAGCCGCATGATGAACACGAGCCGAGCCACTTCCTAGCCCTCCAACCCGAGAAAGGCGCCGAGACGACCCGTCGTGCCACCGGCGAGGAGCGTCTCGTCGACGAATGCACCGTCGCGCATCGTGATCAGACGGTCGGCCGTGGCCGCGATCCGCTCGTCGTGGGTAACGATGACGAGCGTCTGCCCCGCAGCGTGCAGCCGCTGGAACAGCTCCAGTACGTCGAGGGTGGCAGCGCTGTCGAGGTTGCCGGTCGGTTCATCCGCGAGCACCACGAGGGGTTCGTTGGCAAGCGCCCGCGCGATTGCGACGCGCTGGCGTTGACCGCCCGAGAGGGCCGCCGGGAGGTGATCGGCCCGGTCCGATAGCCCCACCTCGCCGAGAAGCTCGATCGCTCGGCGGCGAGCCTCGCTATGGGGTCGGCCAGCCAGGAGCACGGGCAGCTCGACGTTCTCCTGGGCCGTCAATTCGTCCATCAAGTGGAAGGACTGAAATACGAACCCGATCTCGTTCCGTCGCAGCCGTGCAAGCTCCTTCTCGTTCATCTGGTCGAGGCGGTGATCGCCCATCCACAGCTCGCCGCCACTCGCGCGGTCGAGCCCTCCCAAGAGATGGAGGAGCGTCGACTTGCCGCAACCGCTCGGTCCCATGACGGCGAGGGTTTCGCCTTGAGCGATGTCGAGGTCGACGCCGTCAACGGCGCGCACAAGGCCTTCAGCGCTTCCGTACTCCTTGCGGAGGTCCCGAGCACGAATGGCGCATCCAGCGTCAATAACGGTCATGAAGAACTCCTTCGGGCGGTCCAGCTGGTTTGACATGCCTCCAACCAGCGCAGGTCGGCCTGGAGGCGGAGCACGATGCCTTCGAGCAGCAGGCTCGCGTCGGAACCTCTCGGCTCGGCGATCGCGGCCAGCTGCCCTTCTCGAAGGCGGCGGAGCAGCTCGCGACGCTGAGCGTCGACGATCGCGACGGGATCGGCGATGCCCGCTGACGCTGCCGCGATCAGCTTCAGGTGGAACTCGGCGAGGTCTGGCTTGGGCCAACTCACCTCGGTCAACCACTCACTTACCCGTGCCTGGCCCGTGGGCGTCAGCTCGAACACTCTGCGATCAGGCCGATCGGGTGAGCCCGGAGTTCGTTCGCTCGACACGAGCCCTGCTTTTTCGAGCCGGCTCAACGTCACGTATACCTGGCCACCATTGAGCACGTCGCCAAGGGGGCCGAGCGCTTGACTGAGCCGTCCACGCAGCTCGTAACCGTGTGAGGGCTCCTTGGCGAGGAGAGCGAGGATCACTTCTTGCTGCACCGAGGCCTCCTAACTAACTGTTGGTAAACTAACCGTTAGTTATATGGATTACAAACCTTCACCGTTCGAATGGTCAACGGGACCCCCGCGAGTCAGCCGCCCCCTGCGTGCTTGACTCGGTTTCAGGCGGCGTATTAGGAGCGAGTCACGAGGCTCGCTCAGGCTGCCGGTCCGGGCGTCGAGAGCCGACGTAATTATTCGAGGCGTTCTGTCGCTCGACGAGATACCGTAAGCGATGCCCATGGACCGATCCGCTTACGGGTTTGCAGACAGCCGAGATACGAGCCACCTCCCGACTCGAAGAGCGAAGAGATCGGCAATCCAAACCACCATTGCCGCAATCAGAATCACCGAGGTCGTGACCAAGATGAGCGGCAAGTGCCTGGGTAGCGAGAACACTGCCGACCACATCTTTTCCGGATGAAGCAGAGGATCCCAGGAATTGACGCGGTCGACCCTGCCAAGAAAGACCCCAACAGCAGTGCAGAAGGCAGCTACGACGTCAACAGCTACGAGAAATCTTCTACTTCCCGTCGTCCTCATGTACTTGCGCAATAGTCCCAGACTCAGCACGTACGCCTGCAAACCGGCCAGGATGTAACAGGCGTACAACGGAAGCAACCCGAGCAGAACGACCTTCATCGACGAGGCTGCTCTCGCGTCCGCCGGAAGATGCACGAGATCCGACATCACGTAGGGCGCATTCGGCAAGAAGGCAACAAAAAGGGCAAAGCCCAGCCACCAACCGACGGTGCGCCGGGTGCCGGCTCGAAACAATCTCGCTCCGATCGCCAGCGGCACGAAGGCGAGGATCAGATTCCACCCCATCCAGTGGACGTGGGAGGCAAAGAGCGCCCAAGCTTCGTGCATCACAGAACTCTCCGTTTCAAGGGAAAGACAGGCCTCTGGCGATTGCTCTCATCCGACAGCGGACTTTGTATTCAAGAGGCCCACGATAGGCGGCTTTTGCATGCAATGTGGGTGCGGTGAAGCACAGATCGTCTACCGGTGTCCTCGTGCTGAAAACGCTTTGTGAGCTGCGCTGCCTCGTTGGTTCGTCGGATTCAAAGGTGCCGCGGTACAGCCGCGCGGAATACACGTCGGCCCGCCCCAGGAGACGTCTCGACCTGGGTGCGTACTACTCAAGTCGTACTGGTTTTCCGACTCTTGGACGAGACGCCGCGCAGCTTCATGTCTGTCCTCAGTACGTTCGGCTTGTGGGAATCGTTTAGGGTTCGGTGAAGCGGCAGTTCTGCTCGCGAGAGGCAGCAATTCCGGCAATTGGACTGGAAAGAAGCGTCACGAGGCCGGCGTACAGGGCGACCCCTCGGTTATTGACTCGCTGAACATACTGGGACACCCTCGTGAGTGGAGAACGAGTCGATCGGCTATTTCTCAGCGCGATAGATCTCGATTCAGTACTCGCCCCGAACATCGGACTTGGCCAACGCTGCGACGTGGCTCTGCCAGGCTGCGATGGCGGGCATGCCGATTAGCTCGAGCACAATGGCCGGAATGAAGATCGGATGAGGTCTACCAGCCTTGCGCCACGAGATCAGCCGGGCCACACCGCCAATGAAAACAACACCCATCGCCATTCGGAGCGTGGAGGACTTCTCTTCTATCCGTGGCAGTGTTGACCAGATAACAGGTGCGACCGCAAACCAGGACGCCATGACGAATCGATACTCACTGTCGAGGGTGGGCGTCACGTCGCTCTCGCCACCAGGAAGAGTGGCGGGACCCGTGATCATGCCGACCAAACCAGAGGCAAATGGAATGCCGGTGAGAATGCCAAGCGTGATTTGAAGTAGTCGACGATTGCCGGTTTGGCCCTTTGTGGTCACCCATTCATGATTCCATACACGAGCTCTGCGGGTGGACTTGTGTGTCCATATCTAAGCAGGGTTGGTAAACCGTGCTGCACTTGCTGACCACGGCACCAGGGTCCAAAAGTCAGGGCCAAACGTGTCGAGAGACCACGCCTCGGTCCGGCGGACTGGGACCCGGTGCACTCCCGGCGTAACCTTTCCTCTGTGATGACAATGGCAGAGCGACTTCAAGCAGCCCGGATCAAGATCGATAGTGCGCGCGATGCGGTAGAGGGAGATGACGGAGCGTCGCCGGTGCTTGCGGCGGTGGTGAACGAATTCGCCAGGAAGGCGGAAAAGGCGGCCGGGTCGCCAGACGAGCGCGTGGCCGTCATTGAGCTGGAGCAAGCAGGTGACAGCGCCAAGGTGGCAGTGGAGGCGGACCTGGGCGTGTCGCCCGCTACCCGGGATGCCGTCTTAGAAGCGCATCTAGCGATCTGTATCGCCAAGGGCAAACTCGATCTCTAACCCCGCAAGGGGCGGGGACAAACAGCGTGAGTTGCCGTCCTTCTCCCGGCATGATAGGGGCTACCCCGGATATATGCGCGGGCGGGCTACCTCGGATAGCGCCCATACCGCAGATCGGCCACGTTTCTGGTAGCGGACCAGTGAGTGGCAGTCTGTACGGCGGTGTCTGAGCAGCGAGCAGTCCAATACGACGAGCAGCCAGCGGGCTCCGAAATCAGGTTCCGAGTCCGCGATCAAGACGGGCCGCACGGGGTCGTCATGGAAGGTCACGACCAGCGCGTCCAGTTCGGACGTCGTACTCGCTCACCGCGAGGGCGCACGTTGGGTTCATTCCACACTCCACGACGGCGAGTGGCACTTCGCCGTCACAGAACGCGGGCAGGCTCTCCATCCTGAGGTGCCTGCCTACCCGTTGAGGTTGCCGGACCGTCAGCCGCCCCGCGGCGGGATGGTGCTTGCAGCTCGGATAGCCGTGGCACTGGACGAGCTTCGCAGCGGGTGGGTCGAGCGTGCTCGCAACCGACCAGGGCTGGTAGAGATCCCGCCTACCGAAGGCTACGACGTCGTAGTGGTGGACCTATTGCTATTAGCGCCAGACGTTGGACCAGTCAACGATGTCTCATTCACCGTTGGCCGCCTAGCCAGGGGCGGGGGAGCCGGCGCAGCGCTGCTTGTTGCTCACTCGAAGAGCCTCCAAGAGCCAATACGGGCAACTTTCTCCGCGGCAATCGCCGAGGCCATGGACGGGCTGCGCGCTTCCGGCTGGGACGGATCACCGGGTAGGTTTGTCATCCCCGGCCACGACCCCGTCGAGGGCTACCTAAGCCAGGTCGAGTTCGCTCTTGATCGCCCGCTTTGATCGGATGAGGGTCGCCTACCCGGCGTGCGGGGATAGACCAGTGATAAGTCTCACGCACCAGAAGTGGCGCTCAGCCGCGGTTAGCGTGATGAGCCAAACGAGTAGGGAGATCAGCCATGCACGCCAGAGTGATCCACGCCAACATTTCGGACCTGGCTGAGGCCAAGCGCGGCCTCGACGAGGAGGTTATTCGAGGGATAAAAGGGGCCCCCGGTTTCCTGGGCGCCTACTTCGTAGCGATCGACGACTCGGACGGAATCTCGATCGAGGTGTTCGAAACCGAAGAGCAGGCCCGCGCTACCGCTCCTCCCGAAGGTGCCGAGGCACCCGGCGTGACGGTGCGCACCATCCAGTTCGGTGCGGTCATCGGTTCGGCCTGATCGCCTGCGGACCAAGAAGGGCCGCGGCACACAAACCATGCACTGATTCCGAAGTGCCCACCATGCCGGCGGTCGGGGACGGTGGACTCGGTTGATGCCGTATTTCGGCAATCATGTCGTGTGGATCAGTCTTACTACGAAGACCTCCGAGGGAGGCTCCAGGCCCTTCTGATCGACCTGGAAGACCGACTTCTTCCCCAGACTTGCGGCTTTGTTCAAGAGTTCATTGACGTGGGTGAATACGGACTGGCCCTGGAGACCATGGCTGACATGCTGGGTGAAGCGTTACAGCCCATCACGACTGATGAGCGTGATCGAATGCTTGAGCTTGCAGCAACGATGAAGATGGATGACCGAGTACCTCGGTGCCTGACGCTCTGCCCGACCCGCCCATAAGTGCTTCGCATGGTCACGCTTCGATCCGGCGCACTGGGTCACCATCGAGCGGCGGTAAATTCAAGCGATGACCCCTGAGGAGCTGACGGACATCCTGGGCCAGATCTACCACAGTGCTCGAACGGCGAAGCAGTTCGAGGAGGGCGATCCGGCCGATCTTCAGTTTGTTGCTGCACACTTCACCCTTATCGACTCGCAATACGCCATCGACAGCTACTCGGAACTGAAAGAGTTCCGGGACTTCCGCGAGGCGTATCTGATGAAGTTCGGACTACTGCAGGCGCTTCACAATCAGATCAAGTCGGTCGAAGAGATCGCGATGTCCGTTAACCAACCCAAGAAGCTGGATCGCCTTGACGGAGTGGCGAGTATCCTAGTGCCGCGGCAGCCAACGTTGGAGGGTCGCGTCCACCACTTTGATCTCCGTGTCGCGCAGAATTGGCTTCCCACGAATAAGGAGGTCAAGTGCGCGAAGGAATACGCGTTCGAGAGATCACGAGCGACGAGGGCAATCGCTTGTTGCGCATCGTGCGGCGCTCGTCGGGGTCGGTCGTGACCTGGCGGCGGGCCCAGATGGTTCTCCTCTCAGCCCAGGGTATGGACGTGGGCCAAATCGCCAAGGTGGCCTTCACCTCGCCCGATCGGGTCAGAGCGGTGCTGCACAACTTCAACGACGACGGCTTTGACTCGTTGGTGCCCAAGTACTCGGGTGGCCGACCCCCGACGTTCACGCTGCCCGAGCGGCGGGAGATCAAAAAGATCGCCCTGTCCCGACCGGTCGACCACGACCTGCCCTT
>PMLV01000311.1 GCA_003160635.1 Acidimicrobiaceae bacterium
GGTGGCAACGTTGGCCCATGCTCTCCACATCACGTCACGGCGGGTGAGCTTGTCGTAAAGAGCGTGGAATCGACATTTCGGGTCTTGCTTGGCGCTGCGGTAGAGCACGCGCTGGAGCGCTTGGAAGGCGTCCACCCCTTCGGCCTCGCTGATGGCCCTGGCCCGCAAGGGGGCGCTGGCCGGCTCGGGGCCTTCGGGGGTGTCCGGTTGATCTAGACCATTGGTCACTGACCGACTTCCTTCGCTTCACACGCCTGCACCGATGAAGTAGGGGTCCTTGGCATCGGGCGGGGTTGTGCGGTCCCACGCCGTCGTCTGCTACTACGACCCCATCCGACTTCCTCTCGACTACCTGGCATTTCCCGGGGTCACCGGTTATAGACAGGCATCGCTTCCCGCCACCCACCGTGGCGGGGCCGAGGAGGATCTCCCCAGTTCCGAGGACAACCATCTGACCGTTCCACGCCGACTACGCCGGAGGGTTCTTCGGTGCCCGCTTCCGGCTCTTTGGCACCTTCCATGGTCTTCGCCGATTAAACAACGGCTCGACTCCCTCTTGTCCTACCTTTCGGCAGGTGCTTACTGACGACGCTTGTAAGGCCTCGCGTACTTCGCACTCGCTACGGACCGGTCAGTTGTTTCGCCCCGCTTCGCACCCGGCCTCTCGACCACGCACGGGGGCGTTCCTATCGGGGACCCGGACGTCTCCCCGAGCCAGACCTTCCCTGGCTGGCTGCCTCAGTTCTCGCTCTGTCACGTCATGTCATCGGGATCACTCCTTCTGTCATGGCGCCCCGAGCTGCTGGGCACACGTTTAATCGCAAGTTAAGAGACTCACCGATCCGGCTCAAGCCACGCAGTGGTCCGACTGGCGCCACTTCGCCTTCGTCACTGATCTCGGTGGCGACGCTGTCGAGTCGACGCCTTCCACCCTCACCACGCCGTCGTCGAGCTGGCCATCAAGGACGTGAAGGGGGCGCGGGACTTGAGCACATCCCGTCGGGGACCTTCTTCGCCTCTCGGCCTGGCTCGTCTGCGCCGTGCTCGCCCACGATCGTTTGCGGTGGACCTCCATGCTCAGCGAGATCGCCACCACCGGTCACTTGACCGTGGTGGGCACGGTGCGCACCCGCTTCATCTCGGTCCCGGGCTCGTCTTGTGTGCACCGCAGCGATGGCCCTGGCGCGAGAAGTTCCAACGTGCGCTCACACTGCTGCGAGCCCTACCTCGGGTTCCAATCTGATCGGACCACCGCAGGCGACGCACTGCAGAAGATCCCGATAGGCGCTGACAACCATGAGGCGCTCAGGAGTCCCTGACCCTCCACGTTCTGATCATCTTCAGCGATGTCGGGATGCAACTGATCAACCCGCCACCGACTCGCTCTCGCAGCGACCATCTGCACTCGGGGCTTTTCGGTGGATTGAGGATTGGTTCTTGTTGGTGCCCTTGGACATGTTTTGGCGGACCGTCCGTTGGGTGGAGGCTCCAGCAAGGTCCCGACGGCGGACTTGTTGTTTGTTCCGATGGTCAGATCCGCTCCCAATGACTCTAGCGCGAGTTTCGGGGTTAAAGCTTAGCCATGTCCTCGGCCATAAGATGAGACCTGATCGCCCCACCTTCCGGGGCGACAAGGCTCGCAGATCCCGACCAATTCGACAGGAGTCTCAGATTGTTAGAAGAGCCACTATGGCCCGATGAGGCTGTGCAGGTCTTCTCGTCTACTGCGGTTGGTTGCCAGCTCCATGCCAGGTAGGAGATCCCGTGTTGGTCGGCCCAGTTCATGTAACTGGTGTCGTAGGTGGAGGAACAGTCCTTTTCCCCAAATTCGCCAGTGACGATAGGCGCCTCGGCAGCCAAAGGCGCGACGTCGGTGTTCCAGCACGAGAGGGTGCTGCAGGCCGTCCAGTCGTAGGCGTGGAAGCTGACCGCCAGCTGGTGCAGAGGGTCACTAGGTTCATAAGTGAGCCAGGCGCACGAGCCTCCATTGCCGCCTGTGTCGTAGATACCGCATGGGTCCTCTGCCCAGTCGAGGCCGCCCACCATGACGGGCTGGGTTGCCCCGGCTCCACGAACGGCATTGAGGAGCTCTTGCATGCCGGCGGTGGCATAGGTCACGTTGTTCGCAGCGAATGTTGTCGTGCACCCGTTCAGCCAACAGGACCAGTCGCTACTGGTGGGGTGGGAGTCCCCTATGAACGGTTCGTTGAAGAGGTCGAAGACGACCGAAGGGTCAGGGGCGAACGCTGAGGCCACTTGGGACCAAAAAGTGATGGAATGGCTGGCATCGGCCATGGGCCATTCCTGAGTCGCCTCGTGGTTGCTCGGCGCGGCCCATTGCAGGTCCAAGATGGCCACGACTCCCGCATCGTTGAGTGCTGTGACCCATTGCTTGACCGCCGCCTGATAAGCCGCTCCTGAGTACTTGGCCGGAACCCCGTTGATGCCGAGCCAGCAGTCTTCATTGAGGGGGACGCGGACGGCATTGGCATCCCACGACCTGATCTCCGCCGCCTCGGTGCTGTTCAGAGAGCCCCAGCCAAATCCCTGACCGAGGACGCACGCGTCTTCGGTGCCTGATGCATCGACACCGAGCAGGCGCACCGTCTTGCCCTGGGTATTGATCAGCGAGTTCCCGCTGACCCGAACAGTTGGAAGAAGGGTCGAGATGGGTTGCGTCGGGAATATCGCGGGCGCTGCGCTGGGTGCCGACATCATTGTGGCCACACCGTCACGTTCCACAAATGTGTAGCCGTTAGTTGAGGGGCTAGTCACAATGCCAATGACCCTTTTAGCGGTTCCCCGAAGGGAGCCGTAGAACTGAGCATCGCCGAAGGAAAAGATGCCGCCATCGCTGGCAACAAGCCAGTAGCCCTGACCATCCGGCGTTGCCGCCATTCCCACGATGGGCATGGAGAGTCGGACTCCCGAAATGGCCGGTGATCCGAATACAGGTGCCCCGCCGTAGGACGTGATGGCGCCGGTCCCCGTTACGGTCCAGTAGCCACCGTTCGGATCGACAGCCATCATGTGGCCCCCACTGTAGGGCGACGAGACAATGGCCCCGGCGTCAGCCACAGCCTGTGCTGGGGAATAGGACTCGAAGCCGATAGTGGTCGTAAGCACAGCACAAGTGACGATCGTGAGAGCGATTCGCGTCAACATCCTTGCGGATGCGGAGTTTCTTAGATGCTCGAGCCTCGACATTTGTCTTTCCCTTTTTCTGTGCGGGATGTTGAAGCGCTTTTTCAAAGGCTACAATGCACCCGGTGACCGGTAGGAGATCCGCGCCGTTCATTCATGTCTGACGAGCTCTTTGGGGTAGATCATGGTCGGCTAAAATCAATGGGCGCACAAAAACTGCCCAATTCGATAAGAGGCCGCGCGGTTTGGTGGC
>PMLV01000015.1 GCA_003160635.1 Acidimicrobiaceae bacterium
TGGGCCTGCCACTGGGCGAAGGAGCGGCGGAGCACGTCGTTGGCCGTCTCCCGGTCGAACCGGGAGGCCAGGTTGACGGCCAGGTTGTAGGTGGGCCGGAAGGACGAGCGCAGGTCCGGCGGCGGGGCCGAGGCCACCCGGGCCGCCTCGCTGAAGGCCGTCTCGCTCGACCACAGGGCGACGGCGTGGCCCTCCTCGTCGAGGCCCCGGCGTCCGGCCCGACCGGTCAGCTGGAGGTACTCCCCCGAGGTCAGGGTGGCCCGGCCGGCGCCCCCGTACTTGGTGAAGCGCTCGATCACCACGGAGCGGGCCGGCATGTTGATGCCGAGCGAGAGGGTCTCGGTGGCGAAGACCACCTGGAGGAGCCCGGCGGCGAAGCACTCCTCCACCGTCTCGCGGAAGACGGGCACCAGCCCGGCGTGGTGCGAGGCCACCCCGGACTCGAGCCCCTCCAGCCACTCGTCGTAGCCCAGGACGCCGAGGTCCTCGTTGCTCAGCGTTTCCACCCGGCGCTCGGCGATCTCGCGGATGGTGGACCGCTCGCTGCCGTCGGTCAGGCGGACGCCGTCGCGCACCACCTGGCGCACGGCCTCGTCGCAGGCGGCCCGGCTGAAGATGAAGACGATGGCGGGCAGCATCTCCTCGGCCTGCAGGGCGGCGATCAGCTCGGTGCGCAGTGGCGTGCGGTAGGGCAGCCGGGGGCCCCGGCCACGGGACTGCCACTGAGGTGGCCGGCCCTGCATGGACCGGCGGATGGCCTGGTCGATGCGGAGCCCCTCGTTTCCCGGTTTGCCGTTGACCAGCAGGGGCAGCAGGAGCGTCTCGCCGTCCTCCCGGCGGTGGGCTCCGAAGTGGTGCCGCAGCACGATGGGACGGTGCCGCTCCACGATCACGTCGGTGGTGCCGCGCACCGAGCGCAGCCAGGCGCCGAGCTCGGTGGCGTTGTTGACCGTGGCCGAGAGGCAGACGAACCGGACCTCGGGCGGCGACAGGACCAGCACCTCCTCCCACACCCCGCCCCGGTAGGGGTCCTGAATGAAGTGCACCTCGTCGAGCACCACCGTGTGCAGCCCGGCCAGCAGGTCGGAGCCGGCCAGCAGCATGTTGCGGAGCACCTCGGTGGTCATCACCACCATGGGGGCGTCGGGCCGGACGGCGGTGTCGCCGGTCAGGAGGCCGACGTGGTCCTTGCCGTAGGTGGCGACCAGCTCCCCGTACTTCTGGTTCGAGAGCGCCTTCAGCGGCGTGGTGTAGAAGGCCTTGCCCCCCGCCCCCAGGGCCCGGTGGATGGCGTAGGCCGCCACCAGCGTCTTGCCGGACCCGGTCGGGGCCGAGACGAGGACGGAGTGGTCGGCGTCAATGGCGGCGAAGGCGTCGCGCTGGAAGCCGTCGGGCGGGAACGGGAGGCGGGTGACGAAATCGCTTTCCTCGTCCGTCGTGGTGACGGGCCAAGGGAAGACGGTCAACGGCCAGCCAGCTTCCCGATGGCGATCGAAATGAAGTAGAAGACGACGAGGGGGACGGCTAGGGCCAGCATGGAGAAGGGGTCAGAGCTCGGGGTGAAGACGGCGGAGACGACGGTGATCAAGATCACCGCCCACCGCCATGAGTGGAGGAGCCGGGACGGTGTGACGACACGGGCCAGTTCCAAGGAGACCAGTATCACCGGAAACTGGAAGGTAATTCCAAACAGGGCCATCAGGGCCAGGATCAACCCGAGGTAGGGAATGGGGTCGTAGATCTGCTGCAGGTCCGGCCCACCGACCGAGCGCAGGAATCCGAGGGCATGGGGCAGGGTGAGGTAGGCCGTGGCCGCGCCCATGAGGAACAGGGTGAAGGCGGCCGACGCGAAGGGGATGGCGTACTTCTTCTCCCGGGCCTGCAGGCCGGGGGTGATGAACCGCCAGAGCTGGAAGAGGATCACCGGCGAGGCAAAGGTCAGGCCGCCGAAGACGGCGATCTTGACCCGCAGGGAGAGCCCGTCGAGAGGCGAGGTCACGTAGAGGTTGGCGCAATTCCGACCGCTGGCGTTGAGGGTGGCGCCGCTGGACGAGGCCACGTCGTGCAGCTTCGTCCCGCTGCCGTTGGCCTCACACAGCGGGCGGATGAGGAAGTGGAGGATCGGCTCGTAGAAGATGATCGCCAGAATGGTGGTGAACAAGAAGGCGGAGACGCAGATGATCAGGCGGTAGCGCAGCTCCCCCAGATGCTGGCTGAGCGTCATGTTGTCCGGCGAGGGTTTCCCCTGGCGCGGCCCGATGAAAGGGAAGGACACGGTTTTCGAGCCGCTCAGTTGAGGCTGGGATCGGGCGGGTGCGGGAGCGGGGGCAGTGGGGTGGGCACGGGTTTGGACACGGGAGGCACGGTATCGGGTGCCGTGAGCGGCACGCCTGTCAGAGGAGATTCGTCACGCGGGGTGTCACCGGATGTCACGGATGTCGCGGTGGGGTCCATTTTCGAGAGGTGGTCGAGCAACGCCGAGGGCGAGCGGGCCAGGCGGGCGATGTCGGCGCTCGAGGGCAGGTCGGGGATGGAGCTGCGGACCTCGGACTCCATGCGGTGGCGGAACTCCCCGAAGGAGCGCCAGGCCGTCCCGACCTGGCGGGCCACCTGCGGGAGCTTGTCCGGGCCGCGCAGGATGACGGCCACCACGGCAATGATGAGCAGCTTGGAGGGGTCGAGATTGAGCACGTGTCCTCACTTTACGGCTCTCAGAGGGAGCTGATCAGGCGCTCGACCCGCTCGTCGTGTGACTTGAAGGGGTCCTTCAGCAGCACCGTACGCTGGGCTTGGTCGTTCAGCTTGAGGTGCACCCAGTCCACCGTGAAGTCGCGGCGCCGTTCCTTGGCCCGCTTGACGAAGGCTCCCCGCAGCCGGGCCCTGGTGGTCTCGGGGGGGTTGCTCATGGCATCGGCGATGGCTTCGTCGGTGCAGGTCCGGTCCACCTGGTCGCGCTTCTGGAGCTTGTAGTACAGGCCGCGGTGGCGATCGACGTCGTGGTACATGAGGTCGATCATGGAGACCTTGGGGTGCGAGAGCGGGACGTCGTGCCGGGCCTTCATCTGCTCGACCAGGCGGTACTTGGCCACCCAGTCGCACTCCCGCCAGAGAGAGGTCGGATCGGCCTCGAGCCCCTTGAGGCAGTGCTGCCACATCTCGAGGGCGGTGTCCTCCTCGGGTGAGAGGCCCTTGCGGTCCCGGAACTTGAGGGCGCGCTCGAGGTACTCGGTCTGGATGTCGATGGCCCGCATCTCGCGGCCGTTGGCCAGGCGGACCCTGCGCTGGCAGGTGATGTCGTGGCTGATCTCCCTGATGGCGCGGATCGGGTTCTCGAGCGTCAGGTCGCGCAGCACGGTCGACGAGTCCTCCAGCATGGCCAGCAGGATGCTGGTCGTGCCCACCTTGAGGAACGTGGCGTACTCGCTCATGTTGGAGTCCCCCACGATCACGTGGAGGCGGCGGAAGCGCTCGGCGTCGGCGTGCGGCTCGTCCCGCGTGTTGATGATGGGACGGCTGCGGGTGGTGGCCGACGAGACGCCCTCCCAGATGTGCTCCGCCCGCTGGCTGAGACAGAAGACGGCCCCGCGGGCCGTCTGGAGCACCTTGCCGGCCCCGGCGTAGATCTGACGGCTGACCAAGAACGGGATGAGCACCTCGGTGTAGCGGTTGAACTCGTCGTTGCGCTCGGTCAGGTAGTTCTCGTGGCAGCCGTAGGAGTTGCCCACCGAGTCGGTGTTGTTCTTGAAGAGGTAGACCTCCCCCCGGATCCCCTCCTCCCGCAGGCGAGCCTGGGCCCCGGTCACCAGACCGCTGAGAATCCACTCCCCCGCCTTGTCGTGGGTCACGACGTCGGAGATCTTGTCGCACTCGGGCGTGGCGTACTCGGGATGGCTCCCCACATCGAGGTAGAGGCGTGCCCCGTTCTCGAGGAACACGTTGGAGGAGCGCCCCCAACTGACCACCCGGCGGAACAGGTAGCGGGCCACCTCGTCGGGGCTGAGACGGCGCTGGCCGCGCAGGGTGAAGGTCACGCCGTACTCGTTCTCGATACCGAAGATGCGCTTCTCCACAGGGCCACCGTACAGCCGGCTATGCCAGCAGCAGTGCCAGCTCCTCATCGGCGATGCGTCGGAAGGTGCGGCGGGCGTCGGGTCGACCGTTGCCGCGGCTCAGCGTGGCCACCTCGAGGTCCCCCGCAGCCAGGGTGCGGTCGGGCCCGGCCAGGGCGGCGGTGGCCGCCTTGAGGGCGGTGGCCAGGTCCCAATCGGCCTGCCAGGCGGCCCCGACCCGCTCGGCGATCGTCTCGGCGTCACCGCCGAGGACGGCGAAGCGCTCCTCGTCGGTGATGGTGCCCTCGTAGGCGATGTGGTACAGCTGGTCGGGCTGTTGGCCGGCGCCGAGCTCGGCCACCAGGACCTCCACCTCGAGCGGCTTCATCTCGTGGGTGAAGACGTTGCCGAGATACTGGGCATAGAGGTTGGCCAACGAGCGGGCGTCCACGTCCTCCCGGCTGTAGGCGTAGCCCTTGGTGTCGGCGTGGCGCACGCCGGCCACCCGGAGCTGGTCGTACTCGTTGTACTTGCCCACCCCACCGAAGGCGATGCGGTCGTAGATCTCGCTGATCTTGTGCAGCGATCGTGAGGGGTTCTCGGCCACGATCACGATGCCCATGTCGTAGGTGGTGGCCACCAGTGAGCGGCCCCGGGCGATGCCCTTTTGGGCATACTCGGCCCGGTCCTTCATGACCTGTTCGGGGGCGACGTAGTAGGGCATGCTCATTGGGCACGCTCCCCCGGGAGTCCCTGCTCGGCTCGCTCGGCCTGCTTGCGGGCGATGAGGGCGCCGAAGCGCTCGGCCACCTCTCCTTCTTGCAGCAGGCGGTAGCCGTCGGCGTCGACCACGGCGATGAGCGGGTAGATGCCCCGCACCAGGTCGGGCCCGCCGGTGGCCGAGTCCTCGTCCGCCGCCTCGTAGAGGGACTGGATGGCCAGGTCGACCGCCTCGTCCCGGGCCATGTTCTCGCGGAAGCCGAGCTTGATGGTCGAACGGGCGTCGCGCCCGCCGGAGCCGGTGGCCTGGAAGTCGGTGTCCTCGTAGTGGCCACCGGTGGCGTCATAGCTGAAGATGCGCCCGATGCCCCGCGCCGTGTCGTACCCGGCGAAGAGCGGCACCACCACGAGGCCCTGCATGGCCATGGGCAGGTTCTGGCGCACCATCTGGGCCAGCTGGTTGGCCTTGCCCTCGAGGGAGAGCGTCGTGCCCTCGACCTTTTCGTAGTGCTCGAGTTGGACCTGGAAGAGGCGGACCATCTCCACCGCCGTGCCCGCTGACCCGGCGATGGCGACCGCGCTGTAGCGGTCGGCGGCAAACACCTTCTCCATGGACCGGTGGGCGATGATGTTGCCCATGGTGGCGCGGCGGTCGCCGGCCATGATCACGCCGTCGGCGTAGCGCAGGGCGACGACCGTGGTGGCGTGGGGGGCGCCGGCGAACCCGGCCTCGGGGCTGCCACTGATGCCGCTGCCGCTGATGCCGCTGCCGCCGCCGTCGTGGCGGTTAGCGCCGCGTGACAGGGCGCCCGCCTGGCGCAGGAGCCCGACGAAGTCTGGGCCCGGATCGCTCTCCGGGGGAAAGAGGGGAAGAGCCACTGGTGACTACTGCCCGCCCTTCTGGACGTAGTTACGCACGAACTCCTCGGCGTTGTCCTCGAGGACCTCGTCGATCTCGTCGAGCAGGTCGTCCAATTCGGCCTTGAGCTTCTCGCCGCGCTCGGAGGTGGCCGGCGTCTGCTCCGCCGCCAGGTCGTCTGCGGCCTCGGTCTTGGAGCTGTCCCGGGCCGGGCTCTTTCGTATCTGTTCTTGTTCTGCCATGGAGTGTCCTCGCCGCCGTTCTCTTCGTTCGGGTTATGTCAGGAACTCAGCCGGTCCAGCAGGTCCGCCGGTCCCGTGCTCTGGGCCAGGAGTGCGCCCGTGTGCTCGGCCGTTCCCTTTAAGGGATCCATCATAGGGACGCGCCGCAGGGGGTCGGTTCCGATGTCGAAGACAAGGGAATCCCAGTTGGCGGTCACCACGGCGTCGGGCCAGCGGGCCAGGCACTTGCCCCGGAACCAGGCCCGGGTCCCCGGCGGCGGCTCGCTCACGGCCAGATTGGCCTCGGCCGGTGTGATGAGCCGGCGCAGGCCCAGGCGCTGGTAGACCGAGCGGTCGGCCCGCAGGTCGTGGTACTGCAGGGCCAGGGCGGCCACCCGGGGATCGCGCCAGTCGCATTCGTGGCGGTCCTGGTAGGCCAGCAGAAGTTGCTGCTTGGCCACCCAGTCGAGGGTGTCGGCCAGCGTGGCGGGGTCCGATTCGAGGCCCTCGAGGACGTACTCCCAGTGCTCGAGGACGAGCGCCCCCACCTGGCCGTCGTCGCCCAGGGCGCCCAGGCCGTCCGCCTCGGCGTACTTGCGGGCCGCCCCGAAGAGCTCCCACTGCATCTCGAGGGCGGTGGCCGTGGTGCCGTCGGTCAGGGTCAGCCCGCGGGACAAGGAGAGATCGGCCGAGACCTGGTGCAGGGCGCGGACGGGGTCGGCCAGCGCGAGGGAGCGGGTGGGGCCGGCGTCGTCCTCGATCATGGCCAGCACGATGGCCGTCGTGCCCACCTTGAGGAGGGTGGCGATCTCGGACAGGTTGGCGTCGCCCACGATCACGTGGAGGCGGCGGAAGCGGGTGGGGTCGGCGTGCGGCTCGTCACGGGTGTTGACGATGGGGCGCTTGAGCGTCGTCTCCAGCCCGACGACCTCCTCGAAGAACTCGGCCCGCTGGGAGATCTGGTAGTGCACCCGGTCGGCGTCGAGGGCCGGCGTCTCTGTGCCCACCTTGCCCGATCCGGTGAAGATGGTCCTCGATACGAAGTGGGGCACCACCCCGTCGATCACCTTCGTGAACGGCACGGCCCGATCCATCATGTAGTTCTCGTGGCAGCCGTAGGAGTTNNTGCCGTCGGAGTTGTTCTTGTAGACGATCGGCGCCGGCTGATCGGGTATGCGCAGCGCGGCGGCGGTCATGGCCCGGCGCAACACCTCCTCGCCCGCCTTGTCGTGCACGAGGCACTCGAGGGGGGTGAGGCATTCGGGCGTGGAGTACTCGGGGTGGGCGTGGTCGACGTAGAAGCGGGCCCCGTTGGTGAGGACGGTGTTGGCCAGGTGGGTCTCGACCATGGGGGCCAGCGACCCCTCGCGGGCAAAGCCGCGGGCGTCGTTGCCCGGGGTCTCGTCCTCGAAGTCCCAGCCGATCTTCTGCTCGATGTCCGAGGCGTAGGCGTTCACCAAGACGGATGACGCGGCGATGGGGTTCTGCTCGGCGCCGGGCGAGTGGATCCCGTACTCGGTCTCGATCCCGCACACCTTGGTGGTGGCCACGTCCCGACCCTATCGGTCCTTAGAGGTACTGCCCCGTACCCACTCGCTCAATCGACCGACCACCATGCACCTCGCGGTCCTCAGTGAGCAGGGTACGGACGTACACGATGCGCTCGCCCTTCTTTCCCGAGATGCGCGCCCAGTCGTCGGGATTGGTGGTGTTGGGCAGGTCTTCGTTCTCTTTGTACTCCTGGCGGATCGACTCGAGGAGGTCCGACGTGCGGATGCCGCCGGAGGCGCCGGCGATGACCCGCTTGATGGCCAGCTTCTTGGCCCGGCGCACGATGTTCTCGATCATGGCCCCCGAGGCGAAGTCGCGGTAGTAGAGGATCTCCTTGTCGCCGTTCTGGTAGGTGACCTCGAGGAAGCGGTTCTCGTCGTCCTCGCGGTACATCTCGGTCACGGTCTTCTCGATGATGGCTTGGACCGCCTTGTCGGCGTCACCCCCGCCGAGGCGGCCGACCTCATCGGCATCGAGCGGCAACGAGGAGGTGAGGTAGCGGCTGAAGATCTGGGCCGCGGCCTCTTCGTTGGGGCGTTCGATCTTGATCTTCACATCGAGGCGGCCGGGACGCAGGATGGCGGGATCGATGAGGTCCTCCCGGTTCGAGGCCCCGATCACGATGACATCTCGCAGTGACTCGACCCCGTCGATCTCGGCCAGCAGCTGCGGCACGATGGTNNACCGGCATGCCCTCGTCGGCCTTCTCCCGGGCCCGCTGGAAGACCTGCCGGATCTGTCTTTCCGTTTCGCCCACGTATTTGTTGAGCAATTCGGGGCCTTTGATGTTGAGGAAGTAGCTGCGCACGTTGGCGTTGCCGGTGGACTCGGCCACCTTCTTGGCCAACGAGTTGGCCACGGCCTTGGCGATGAGCGTCTTGCCGCAACCCGGGGGGCCGTAGAGCAGGATGCCCTTGGGCGCCGGGAGCGAGTACTCGGCGAACAGCTCGCGGTGCAGGTACGGCAGTTCCACGGCGTCGGTGATGGCCTCTATCTGCGTGTCGAGCCCCCCCACGTCGGCGTAGGTGATGTCGGGCACCTCTTCGAGGACGAGGTTCTCGCTCTCGAGCTTGGGCAGCTTCTCGATGAGCAGGCCGGTGCGAAGGTCCATGAGCAGCGAGTCGCCGCTGCGCAGCTTGACGTCGAGCATCTCTTCGGACAGCTCGGCCACGCGCTCTTCGTCGGCCCGGGCGAAGACGACGCAACGCCGTTTGTCCTCGAGTTGCTCCTTGAGGGTGACCACCTCGCCGGAGAGCTCCCCGTCCCGGACGAGGACCACGTTCAGTGACTCGTTCAACACGACCTCGTTGCCCTTGCGGATGACGCCGGGGTCGATGTCGGGGTGGAGGGTGACCCGCATTTTGCGGCCGCTCGAGAACACGTCGACCGTGCCGTCCTCGTTGACGCCGAGGAAGGTCCCGTAGGCGGCGGGGGGCTGCGTCAGCTTCTCGACTTCTTCGCGCAGGGAGGCCAGCTGCTCCTTGGCCTGTTGGAGGGTGAAGGTCAGCTTCTCGTTCTGCGAGGTGGCGTGGGCCAGCTGGCCCTTGCTCTCGAGGAGGCGCTCCTCGAGAGCCTGCACCCGGCCGGGGCTTTCCTGCAGGCGGCGACGGAGCGCGTGGATCTCATCCTCGGCGTCAGCCAGCTCAGCTCGGAGGGCCTCGGCCTGGGTGGCGAGGTCGTGGTAGTCCGGGGTATTGCTCACTGCATTCACCCTAGCCCTGGGGTGGGGGCTGGCAACCTTCATGCCCCCTTCCCAGTCCCCTTCCCAGTCCCCTTCATGTCCCTCTCATGTCCCTCTCATGTGCCTCTCATGTGCCTCTCATGTGCCCTTCGGGGGATTCCGATGGGGCCATTGCGGCCAGGTTGGTGCACCTGATGGGGCAGCCGGGGTCCGGGCTGGACAGGGCGTTTCCAAGCTCTTGGCGGCGAGGTTGGCAGGACGGGGAAACGCCCATGACGAGGCCCATGACGACGCCCATGACGAGGCCCATGACGAGATAGATAACGCCCATGACGAGATAGATATGGGCAGGCGACTATTATGAAGTCCCACCACGTGATGTTGACGGCGCGGGGGTCGCCTCACTACGGTCCCTTTGCCCCATCGGGCGGTCACTACCGAGGAGAGAGACAACGACATGAAGGTCTGGATCGACCAGGATCTCTGCACAGGCGACGGGCTGTGCGAGGAGATCGCGCCGGCCGTCTTCACCCTTCTTGACGATGGTCTCGCCTACGTGAAGGACGACGGCTCCGTGAAGAACGATCCAGGGGGCTCGGCTGGCATGGCCGCCGTGCCGAGCGACCTCGAAGAAGCAGTTGTCGAGGCTTCCGAGGAATGCCCCGGGGAGTGCATCTTCATCGAGCGCGACTGACGCTGGGCGTCGGGTATTCCTGCGCCACTGTTCCCGGCGCCTTTGTTCCAAGGGTTGCCGGCGCCTTTGTTCTCAGGCCATTTCCCCTCTTCCTATTCTGATCTTCCTATTCTGATCTTCCTATTCTGATCTTCAGTGCTCTGATCGAGAACTTCGACTCCAAGAATCAGAAGCAGACCGCGAATCCGCTCCCGGAACGCGTGGGTGTGAGCCTTCTTGTATGAGCCTTTAGGCGTGAGAGGGGTTAGAAATCGCAATTCCGATGGAGAAGGTGCGCGCGGACGCACAAGTTGTTCATCGGGATGAGCCTGGAACCATCAAACCTCTCGCCGTTCTATGGACCGCCCTCGTCGTCGAGGTCGTCGAGGTCGTCGTAAAGGTCGTCGTCGGCTTCCCTGCTCAACTCGCCACAGTATTCGCCACCGGGCGGTCCGTGGTTGCGGAGCC
>PMLV01000264.1 GCA_003160635.1 Acidimicrobiaceae bacterium
GTCCACTAATTCTGGGGAACCTCACGTCTTGTGGACACCAAGCAACGTAGGGCTGGCCATAGCTTTATGTGTGGATAACTGCTCACAACTCCACGGCAGAGTCCCGGACCGGTGAATGGACGACGGTCCGGTCAGTTATCGACGGTGATACTGATGCCCGAGCTGAGTGTGCTTCCACCCGGACCGAAGGCTTCTGACAACAGCAAGTAAGGGCCGTTGGGAACCGTCGTGGTGTTCCAACTATCCAGCCATCCATAGATGGTGGGGGTCGCCGTACCGACTAGGTGACCGGAGAAGCCGTAGGAGCCACCGAGGAGCCGGAACTCCACACTGGTGGCGTTCGAGGCGGATGCACCAAGGTAGGTCGATCCGGACAGTGTCGCCCCATTTGCAGGGATGAGGATGCTCGTGGTTGGCGGATTCTTGACCGTGATGCTGACGCCCGAACTGAATGCACTTCCATCGGAGTTGAAAGCCTCAGACACAAGGACGTAGGAACCGTCGGGAACCGTCGTGGTGTTCCAGCCGCATAACCACCCAAAGAGGGTCGGCGCGGCCGTGCAGACCACCGGGCCGGAGAAGCCGTAGGAGCCACCGAGGAGCCGGAACTCCACACTGGTGGCGTTCGAGGCGGATGCACCAAGGTAGGTCGATCCGGACAGTGTCGCCCCATTTGCAGGGATGAGGATGCTCGTGGTTGGCGTAGTGGACACCGGGGTTCCGGCGCACGTCGCCAGTTTCCCGTTGTTGAGACCCTGAAGGAACAACGCACAGTATTCAGCGGTGCCCATGGCGCTCGGTGCGCCCGTGGTGTAGTCGGTGATCAGGTTGGGATCGCATGAGGAGGTCGTCCACGCCCAGCCGACATACCCAATGTCGACGCTGCCCACGTCGTTCGCGGCATCGACCGAGGCCAGGAACGGGGAAAGGCTCGCGGCCGAGCACCCGAAGTCGCCCAGCTCATCGATCTCCACCGGTGTCACCGCGGCCACCTGCAAGATCCCGTCGTTACTCAGGGCTCCCTGCGCCGTTCCCGGACACGCCGTGGCAACACTGGTCGAGAGCGAACACGGCGAGTTGTTCGCCGGATAGTAGATGTGGACCGAGGCGGCGAGCTTGTTGTCCGGGTCGATCGAAACGCCGCCGGGGTAGAACGTGGCCAGCCACTGGTCCAGGGCGCCCGCGAAGTCCGGGCCGCCGACCAGCAATGGAGCCGTCGTGTTCACCGAACGAATGTCGGTGATCATCTGCCGCATGCCTTCCCCGGCGTAGGTGCCGGACGGGATCTGGCTGTAGTCGCTCGTCGCCGTGTAGTCGGGCACCGTGCAGCCGTTGAGGTCGCAGTCCCATCCCGCGGTGGTGTCTTCGTTGACCGCGGCGTTCTGGGGGAAGGGCTCGTTGAAGACGCCGAAGATGACGGCGTGATTGTCGGCGAAGTAGGCGCCAACGGATTTCCAGAACAGATCGCTGTTGCTTTCGGGCAGCGGATTCTGGAAGTCATCGTTTCCGGCGTCGGCGATGAGTTCTGAGCCGGGAGCGTTCAGGTGCAGATCGACCTCGGCATAGATACCTGCTGCGTTCAGCGCGGTGACGTAGCTCCCCATCGTATTGGCGTAGGCGTTGTACCCGTTTGCTCCGACGGCCGAGGTGGTGGAGGGCACGCCATTGATTCCCAGCCAACACTCCTCGTTCAGATTGACCCGGACGACGTTGATTCCCCACGCCTTCATCGCCGCTATCTCGGTTGTGAAGTCGGTGCCGCTGATGGTGGTGTCGCCGAAGAACCCATCGCCCGAGTTGGCGCAGTCATACTGCGTGCCTTCTGTATTGACGCCGCGCAGGACCACCGTCTGACCGGCCTGGTTCTCGAACTTATTGCCACACACGGTGATGCTGAACGCGCCGCTGGGCAACGCACAGGAGGCCACCGCCGTCTGCATCATCGGTGTCTTTCTATTTCCCGCATTCAGAATCACCGGGATCATCACCAATACGGCCAGTACAGCAATGATTCTAAAACGCAGCCGCCGCGTTTTTTGGTGCTTCATGTTATAGGGTCCCCGTTCGGATGCGTCCCATGCCGCCTCGTTTCGGAAAGGCCGATTTAGGTTATCCCAAATCTCGACTGATCCCCTGGTGGGATGGGGAAGGGCAAGCGCCACGCTGCCGACGCCCTCACGACCTGTGCCGAAATAGCCTCGATGGCGATCGCTGCCGTCAGTGCCCTCGATGTAGAACGGGGTGATATTCGGACGACGGGACTGTCTCTCCAGGACTTCTTTGATCAGAGCAAACAGCGGGTAACGGCGCGAATCGCCACCTATCAACTAGAGGTCACCATTCGACCCGTTGACGGGGTCGGAAGCGTCCTGGCAGCACTGGCTGCGTCAGCGGGAGATTCGCTCCAGGTGCGTGGCATCCAACTCGGCGTCCGAGATCCAGAGCCGATGAGGAGTGAGGCCCGGCACCTCGCAGTCGAAGATGCCAAGAGGAAAGCGGCCGAACTGTCGCAATCCGCCAGCATCCGGTTGGGATCCATCCTGTCGATCGAGGAGACACTGCTCGTTCTCAGGTTTCGTACCGTCGCACTGCCATGACCATGTCGTCGGCGACCGCTGCGTCGAATGTTCCCATTGAGCCAGGCGAGGTGTCGGCGGTTAGCTCGATCACGATCACGTACGCGATCGAGCCGTAAGGAGGCCGTCCGGCGAACCGCATCAGTACCGGCTTGGTCACTGCCACACCACCCCGGCATGGTGACGTAAAACGACCTTGCAAGCTCATCGACTATTTCGGTCTCGCCTTACGACGCTCGATATTAGGACGCGCCGAGTGGCTACCATCTATGGAAGTTGCCGATAAGACGCTTCATCTCCTATCTCATACAAAGGAGCCTCATGATCTCGATCGTCGTGAAGTTCAACGTGCGTCCCGAATACAGCGACGAGTGGCTCGATCGCATTAGCGACTTCACTCAGGCCACTCGCCAAGAATCAGGCAACCTATGGTTTGAGTGGTCACGTAGCGTCGAGAACCCGAATCGGTTCGTTCTCCTTGAAGGATTCCGCGATGCCGATGCGGGTGCCGAGCACGTCAACTCTGAGCACTTCAAAGAAGCCATCAGGCAGGCGCCGTCGATGCTGGTCAAGACGCCGGAGATCCTGTACGCAGAGATCCCGGGAACAGAATGGTCCCCCCTTGCGGAGATGTCGGTTCCAGATAACGACCCGGCTTAATGTTTGCGGTTCGGATCGTGAGGGTGCCGAACGTGTAACTCAGGTCGGTCCGGGGTGGTCGTCTGTTCCGAGACGTGGTGGTGCTCGTACGCACCAGAGCGCCGCCGCCTACCTCGTCGAGGGTCAGCCCGGCTGAAGGACCGAGGCGTCGCCGACGGAGACGTTCGTCTCGGTCTTGCGTTCGCTCATTCGCCAACCGTCACCGGTCCGACTCCAGCGGTCGAGGTAGACCCCCATCCACACGTACGTGCGGGGCTCTTCCAATGCCTCTCCGCCGGCTTCGAGGTGGTAGGCACGAATCAGCGAGCGCGACGTCGCTACATCGCCATCGACGTGGATGTCGTAGTTGCCGAGGAGATGTTGCGTCGGACCGCAGCCCCCAAGGGCGCGGCGTAGCACGTTGGCGACGATCGCCTCATGACCCAATTGGCCATAGCACCGCGCGTCGGGAAGAACGACGTCACCGATGCGATCCCACTCGCGCGCGTCCATGAGTGCGGCCATGCGGTTCAGTCCCCCCACGATCGCCAACCAATCTTCGAATGTCGGGTCGGTCATTGTCGCCCCCTTACGTTCGGTCGGTGACGCCGAAGTATACGAAATCCACTACATCGACGGCCAGATGATGGAGCGTGGCGTGCTAGACCGTGAGGGTTGGAGCTACAACCGTGCCGCTCATTTTGTGGTCACCAAGAGGTGGCATTTAGGGGCATCCTCAGATACTTCGTTCTCGAGTCTCTTCAATTGTCATGATTGTCCTGTGGGCGACGAGGACTTGGAGGACTGGTACACCGATCCGTTCGGGCGTCACGAGGCCCGCTGGATGTCGCACGGTATTCCGACGGGTCGCGTTCGAGACGGCCGCACGGAGGACACTGATCCAGTTTTGGACGAACCATTCACGACAAAGCCGATGAGGGTCAAATACGTTGAGCGCCAGGTGGGCGCTGAATCGGATGGATTCCTCAAGTCCAAGGGGGGCATCGCCGTACCAGGTGGCATCGTGACCATTGAGCCTCACCTATCAAGAGACGGCCAGGTGCCACGGGCAAAGGTGTTGCTGCAAGCAACGACGGCGATGGGTGCAGCGAACGTCAAGAGAGACATCGTTGTGTGGGACGAGGCGCACGCTCAGCAGCTCTATCGAGACGGCCCGTATGACTCAATCACCGTAGATCGCCCACTCGAACGGATTGCGAATTCGTAAAGAGCCGTGGTGGCGGCGATTCCCGCACGATCTCTGTGACGCGGGAGACTCCTGGCCAGGTTTATGAGCGAGCCGCCCTTACGGGCATCGAGTACTACTGGGAGAAGCTCGGTCGAATCTTCAAGCGCCGCCAATAGCTACAGGCGGCGGGGTTTTCAATCGTGGTTATTGTCGATACCTGCGGTGATTCAGAACCGGCATGGGGGCACAGCTGTCGGAGGTGGCTGAGCTGATTCGACTCTTCAACCCCGACTCAGGTCAAGAGTAGCGATCAGCTTCTTCGGTGCGACCGTGCGGAATGCCTCGTCACACACGATCATGATCTCTTCCCAGTCGATCTCGCCGTCGAGACGAACGCCGATCCAGCCGCGTCCTCCGACATACGGTGGACGGAAGAATCGATCGGGCTCCGTCGTGAGGAGTTCATCCTGGACGCTTGGCGGAGCCGCACACCACATGTGAGGGAATCGATGATCGTGGTGGCCATCGAGCCACAGCATCAGGAACTGCCTACCTGCGAAGAAGGCCGGCGCGCCGTGGCTCAGTCTCTCCGTCACGCCGGGCAGAGCCATACAGATCGCTCGGATTCGTTCTTCCGAATCAGCTAGGGACATCAATCGGACATTACCGTCTGCAGGCATCGACGACGACGAAGCCGTCCTCAATGGACTTGCCATCCTTCCGGCGGTCGGGGCTACCCCCGAGAGTTGCGACCTTCGATGCGCGCACCAACGTGCAGAAGGGGCCCGAAGGCCCCTTCGCACGACTGCATCCCACTGACTATTCGCAGGATACCAGTCGATCTCGAACCATCGGCGACCGTTCTTCGAAAGCGCCCTGGGTCTGGATGACTGCATTCCACTGACTACGGGATAGCACCGGGTTCGATTCCCGGCCGGGGCGCCCCGCCCGAGGGTCGGGCTGCTGGTGGCCGGTCACCACCGAGACGGCAGCCCGACGCTGCGGGCGATCAGTTGCAGCCCGAGCCGGCGAACGGGGATATGTCAGGCTGAATCCGGCGCACCGTCGGCACCACCGTGTCGCTCAGACCCCCGCTCCCGTTCTTTGTCGAGGTCGTATAGCGCCCCGGACACCTTATCGATCGCGTCGTCGAGTTCCTTGTGGGATGTTTTCATCGAAATTTCGACCTCCCTTATTCGGAATAGCCAGTAGCCGAAGTTGCCCGGAGTCGTGAATCCCACGCTGACGAACCATCGACAGGCAGCGATGCCATCGCCCAGCATTTTGGCGAAGTCAGGTGTCCATCCATCCTTTTCGTCCTCCGATAGTTCACTTCATGGGGGGCCACCGGGGCTTCAATCACTTTCGGAGTCTGAAAGCTTGGTCTGTTTGCGACCGATGGTGCCGAAGCCCCGGTTCACATCTGTGAGATGAAGTGTGAAGACGCCAATGCAGCTCATCAGCTCACAGCGGAAGCCCGGGCTGCCGGATTGAACGCGGGGAGTGGTAAGTCCTTTCACAGCGGCATCTAGTAAGACCGCCCTGGACTTTCGGCCTGCCAGACACCGGCCCCGTCCTGCCGAACCGTCCCGCCCTCCCGGCATGAAGAGTGTGAGAGTGCCTTCCCGTCGGAGCATCCACCAGTCTCCGTGGTCTCAACATTACGGTCGGGCACCCCTGGGCTTCGGCCTGACTCGATACCCATACGGTCTCACGTTGGTTCGTCGTCCGATGCCCAGGTTCACCCGGCACCACTGGTCGGGCGGTGTGATCAGTCGTCCTGTTAGCGCAGGCCGACCTTTCACGATCCCGCCGTCCCAGCGGTGGTGCCACCCCTTGACCGAATCAGAGGAGAAGGAGCGGCAGTGACAATCATCGTAGATACTCAGCGCGCCCTGACGGGCGGCGTCGATACACATGCAGATGTCCACGTGGCGGCGGTGATCGACCCCGAGGGCGGATTGCTAGGAGTGAAGTCCTTTGCCACGAACCTCGCTGGCTACAAGCAGCTCAGTGGCTGGATGGGCACCTTTGGAGAGATCGGCCTGGTCGGGGTGGAAGGTACCGGCTCGTACGGTGCCGGACTCGCTCGTCACCTCCATCGAGAGGGCCTCGTGGTCGTCGAAGTTGACCGGCCCAACCGCCAGGAGCGTTCCCGGCAAGGAAAGTCCGACTCACTCGATGCAATAGAAGCGGCCCGGGCCGCGTTGTCCGGACGCGCCTTCGGCATAGCCAAGACCCGCGACGGCAACGTAGAAGCCATCCGCACCCTCATGGTGGCGCGGCGCAGCGCACGAGAGTCGAGAACCAAGGCCGTGAACCAGATCCGTCAGCTTGTCTACACCGCCCCCGATGAACTGCGGGAACGTTTCGTCGGGCTCCCCTCGTGGCGCATTGCCGAAGACGTCTCCGTCCTGCGGGTGCACGCCGATAAAGACCGGTCGAGCAGTTTGGCGTAGACCGTCGCCGGTGCCTCGTCGACGAACT
>PMLV01000150.1 GCA_003160635.1 Acidimicrobiaceae bacterium
TCGGCTCGGACTTCCCCCACGGCGAAGGTCTGGCCTTCCCCGACCAATACGTCGGGGCCCAGCTCTCCAGCTTCTCAGAGGAAGACCAGCGTCGGATCATGCGGGACAACCTCGAAGCCTTCCTGGCTCCGGCGCTGCGGTGATGGGACCGTGCCCGGAGGGCGAACGATCCCATCGGAGTGTCTCATGAAACTCGAAAACCGGGTTGCTCTTGTGTTCGGCGGCGCCTCGGGTCTCGGCCGCGCATCGGCCGAAGCATGCGCCGAGGAGGGAGCCAGCATCGTGGTGGCCGACTTGAGCGAGGTCGGTACCACGGATGTCGTTTCCGGGATCCAGGCCCGCGGCGGTACAGCGATCGGCATCACGACGGATATCACGGACGAGTCAGCCGTACGCCGTACGGTCCAGTCCACGGTGCGTGAGCTGGGGAAGATCGATATCCTCGTCACAAGTGCCGGGGGGCCGACCGGGAGCGACGCCTCGGCTTGGCATGCGGCCATCGACCTATACCTAAAGGGCCCTTTCTACGCCTGCAAGTACGCCGTAGATGAGATGGAGCGGACAGGCGGGGGCGTGATCGTGAACATCGCCTCCCTGGCCGGCGTCACTGGCGGCATATCATCGAGTGTCGACGCGACGGGATATCCCTGCGCCAAACACGGCGTCATCGGACTCACGAGGACCATCGCCCTTGCATACGCTGCCAAGAACATCCGGGCGAACGCGGTATGTCCTGGCTACATCCGGACGGCTATGACCAAGCATCTCTACGAGACGCCTGACGGTGGCCAGAACTTGATTACCGAAAAGCTCCGGGTGCCCATGGGCCGTTGGGGCGAAGCTCACGAAATCGGCCGGGTCGTTGCCTTCCTGGCTTCCGACGATGCCTCCTACATCACCGGCCAACCCATCATCGTCGACGGTGGATTCATGGCGCGCTGACCGTGTGATGTCAGAGACCCAAACCGGCGCAAGCCAGCCAGCGACTTTGATCAACAGGAACCACCGATTGGAGGAATCGAGAGTGAACGAACTGCGGTTCGACGGTCGATCCGTCATCGTTACCGGAGCTGGACGCGGGTTCGGACGCTGCCACGCCCTCCTCCTGGCTTCTCGGGGAGCGCGGGTAGTCGTTGCCGACTACGGGATGAACCTTGATGGGACCGGGTCTTCCCCAGATCCAGTGGAAGCAGTAGCCAAAGAGATACAGGCAGCTGGCGGTGAGGCGGTCCCGTGCTTCGCATCGGTAGCAGAGCGGTCAGGTGCAGCGCGAATCGTCCAGACCGCGTTGGATGCTTTCGGTGGCTTGGATGTGCTGGTCAACAATGCTGGCATCGCAGACCCCGACTGGTTCGAGGACACCGACATGGATCGCTTCGAAAGGATGACACAGCACCAATACCTCGGAACGGCCTACATGTGCAAAGAAGCCTGGCCCCACCTCAAGACGGCGGACCATGGCTGCATCGTCAACACTGCGTCCGAAGCGGTCACGGGCTTCGTACCGAAAGCCGCCAGTTACAGCGGCGCCAAAGGCGGCGTCTACTCGTTGACACGTGCCTTGGCTCTCGATGGTCGGAGGTTTGGACTTCGCGTGAACGCAGTTTCCCCACGAGGAAATACACGCATGTCGGCGCCGGAGATCATGTCCTATTTCTACGATCAACCCCCCGACGTCTTTGAGACGCCATTTATGGAACAGATGCGTCCAGAATTCGTGTCCCCCGCTGTCGCATATCTGGCGCACGAGTCGTGCCCTCTCACCGGAGAGACCTTCATTTGCGGTGGCCTGAGTGTGATGCGCTTGACCTTCATCCAGACGAAGGGCATCACCACGACGGGCACCATCACCCCTGAGGACATCGCCAACAATCTCGAGACAGTGATGGACATCACCGACGCCGACCTAAGAGACATTGAGGACCCACCCCGATGAGCGAGTCGGCGCCTGTCCGTGGCGGGGTTCCACCAATCGTATCGGACGTCGCTCAGCGAACGAGACGGGTAGCGTCACCTAAAGTCCGACCTGAATGAACACTCGGCTTCGGAAGCGCGACCTCCACCAAGACGGCGGCTCAGCGTTCTTGACGTCGCGACACCGAGATCCTCAAGAGGTGTAGCCAATTCTCGGATCGGCAGGCTCCCTGACGATCTGCCTGCGAGAGGGGGCGCGGTAGAGTACGACCGTGGCTCCACCGGTTGAGGACACAGCCCTGACGTCGGTGGCACCCGGGCTCAGAACCCTCAAGAAGTTGAGGACGCGGGCGGCCATCCAGGACTCCGCTCTGGAGCTCTTCGCAGAACAAGGATTCGACGAGACGACCGTCGAACAGATCGCAGCGAGGGCCGAAGTATCAACGGCAACTTTCTTCCGGTACTTCGGGACAAAAGGTGAAGTCATCATCAGCGGTCTGGGGTACCCCCTACCGGAGCTCGAGCAAGCGATCATTGGGCGTCCGAGCTCGGAGAACGACCTGACAGCCGTGCGCCGGGCCATCGCAGATGTATGGAGCCCGCTACTCGACCAAAGGCGCATCGAGCGTCAAGTCAGGGCGGCCGCAACGTCGCCCCTACTGCGTGGCCTGCTGACCGACCTCAGCGTTAACTGGCAGAGAGTGATCGCCGAGGCACTGGCCAAACGGAGTGGACTGAAGGAACCGGACAAAAAGTGCCGGCTCATCGCAGCGATGGCGCTGGCCGTCGAGAGCACGGTGACCAATGCGTGGATCAAGGACGATGTGCCGCAAGACCTAGGCGTAGCAATGGACGACGGATTCGAACTATTGGGGGACCTTTGCCAGGAATGGTGCCCCGCGTCACATCAGAGGAAGGCGACGCCCCGGAAGAGGGCTCATCGTTGACTGGTCTCAACCGGACCGCGGCGCCGGCGCCACGAGGCGTGTCGTCAGTGGCTGCGGGAAACCGAGCCGCCGTCGACTGGCAGAACTAATCCGGTCAGATATCGGCCGTCAGGTCCGCCGAGGAAGAGTGCGGCCCGGGCGACGTCCCAGGAATCGCCCTCTACACCCAGGCACGTCTTGGCTGCGAGGTTGAAGCTTGCCTCTTCGAGACCCTGTTCGGCGAGCAGGTGGGCCCGGTGAGGCGTCGTGATCAAGCCCGGTGCGATCGTGTTGACCCGTATTCCGGCGGTCCCAAATGCATCGGCGAGGTCGATTGTCATGCCCGAGAGTGCAGCCTTCGTTGCCGCATAGGCAGTTCGACCGTCGCCTCCCTGGCCTCGGAGCGCAGCGACGGACGAGATGTAGAGAATGGCACCGCCGCCTCCCCGCTCCATTACGGGTATGACGCCCTTGCTGAGCATGAACGGCGCCACGAGATTTACCGCGATCGAGGCTTGCAGCTCTTCGACAGTCGTGTCGAGGATCGACCTCGTGTTCGTCAGTGCGGCATTGTTCACAAGTATGTCGACACCGCCGTAACTGTCAGTCGCTTCGTTCACGATGGCAGTCCAGGACGACTCATCGGCAATGTCTGCTACAACCATCCTCGCCTCGCCGCCCTCGTCCTCAATAACTCCCAGTGTCCCAGCAGCACGTTCTTTGTCCCGATCGACGAGAACGACGCGCGCACCCTCGCGGGCGAAGAGCACCGAGATGGCCTTCCCGGTTCCGTAGCCATCTCCGACCGAACCAGCACCAGTGACTATCGCCACCTTGCCTGCAAGTTTCCGGGTTTGCTCAGCCATCCTTCAGTTCCCCATTCCAATGGATTGTGCGACCAGATGTCTGCAGGCAACTAACCATGCAGTCTCAGACAGTCACTCCGAGTTTGCCGAGCGCGCTCGCCCCGAAGTCTCTTATCGCCTGAGCGGCTTCGTCCAGCGAATAACGGTGGGTGATCGGCACCCGGAGATCACCTTGCACGACCTCGTTGGCCAACCCCTCGAGGAGACCCAGGCTCGGGATAGTCATCACCGGGGTGGCACGCACGTCGTGCCCGGCCACCGCTTCGGGTCCTACTCCAAGGGTCGACACCAGGCGTCCGCCTGGGACAATGAGGTCCGCGAGGGCGATGCCGTCACCAGCGAGATGAATGATGCAGTCCACGCCGTCCGGATGGAGTGCCCGGAGCTCACCAGCAAGGTCGCTGCTGTAGTCCACAATCTCGTCGGCACCGAACCTCTCCACGAAGTCTGCCTGTTCAGGCCTCGCTGTCGCCACGACGGTCGCCCCCCGTCTCTTGGCCATCTGGATGGCAAAGGCGCCGACCCCACCAGTGGCGCCACAGATCAAGACCGTCTCACCAGGGCAAAGCCCCAGCGCGTCCACGGATGCTCTGGCCGCCCCGCCAGCGAGACCGAGCGCGCCCGCATCTTCCGGGTCGAGCCCGTGAGGCCGCTTTGCCGCGCAGTAGGCCGGGACGGACGCCCGCTCCGCAAAAGTACCTCCGTGGAGGTGCGCCGTCACCAGCATCCCGAAAACGGGATCGCCGACCGCGAGTCCGCTCACTCCGGCCCCGACCGCGGAGACGGTGCCGGCGAAGTCCCGGCCGAGGGTGATCGGGAATTGGTATGGCATCATGTGCTGGACCATCCCGTTGCACGTGAACAGATCCATGCCATTGACCGAGGAATAATCAACGTCCACGACGATCTCGCCATCACCAGCGTCGGGTGACGGGAGTTTGCGCACCCTGGGGTCGGTGTTGAATTCGTCAATGACGACAGCTCTCATGGCGGAACGCTTCCTTCCGTGGTCGACCGGACGAGGGCTAACTAACGCTCGTGCAGCTGGGGCGGACGAACTAAGAGACCCGCTGATACACCTGGACTTGTTGCGCCTCAGCGGAGGTCGGAACGGGCAGACCTATCTTGCGCAACGTCCGCGTCGGTCCGGAGGTGGTCACGTTGGGACGAGCGTGTTGGACGGCCATGTTGTCCCACAGAATGAGGTCCCCGTTACGCCATTCGTGGCGCAACACCGCAAACGAGCGGTAGAGGTGATCAAAGAGCTCCTCCAAGAGATCCTCGCTCTCTTCGGAGGAGAGCTCAGCGATGCCCTTGGTCATCCCCTGCGTAACGTACAGCACCGTTTTTCCGGTCCGAGGATGCCGGTGGACCACCGGAAGGGTCGAACTCGGGGACGTGTCGCGGACAGGTTGGGATAGTTCGTCCCCGAAGGCGAGACGACGGCGCTCGTGGATGTACTCCGGACCCGTCACGTGCTCAGCATGCAGGCCCTCGACACGTCGACGCAGAACGTCGGGAAGGGTCTCCCAGGCATAGATCGAACTCACGAATGCGGTCGGTATCACAGGTGGCTGGACGTCCACTGCGTAGAGCGACAGCACCTCGAATGGTTCGCCTGACCACATCCCGTCACAATGGAACAGCAATCTCCCGAAAGGCGCGGCAGCGTCCGGCTCTTTGTTGGAGATCCAGAAGTTGCCCTGACGCTCGGCTCCGGATTTCGAATCCACCTCGGAAGGCGGCTCATGACCTCGAAGAATCGTAGACAGGTAATACTGACGAGTTCGGTCGATATCGACGTCGCGGAACAAAAGCAAGCCGCGGTCATCAAACGAAGCACGGAGGAACTCGACAGTCTTCTCGTCGAGTCTGGAACTCAAATCGACACCGAGTACTTCGGCGCCAAGCACAGGACTGAGTTCACGGATCTGGGGTTGTGGCATACGTTGAACCTCCTCAAACAAAGTCGAGACAGATGGATTTGGAGCTTTGTCAGGGATCTCAGACGTCACCACTTGACGGCGACGTGATCGACCCCGCCGCCTGTCCGGTCGTTTCGTACCCGCAACTCGCTCACATCGATAGCGAGTTCAATCCCGGGGAAGCGTGTAAATAGCGATGGAAAGACGATCCGCAGCTCGGTGCGCGCCAGGCTCTGCCCGATGCAGATGTGCGCGCCATGGCCGAACGCAAGGTGACCCTTAGAGATGCGTTGAGGGTCGAATTCGTCGGGGCGCTCGAACTTGGAAGGGTCGCGGTTGGCGGCTCCTTCTGCGATGATGACCAGGTCGCCGGTGCCGATCGTCACCCCTCCGATCTCGATGTCCTCAAGCGCGTAGCGCATCAGACCAAGGTTGTGCGCGGACGTGGACCGGAGAATTTCTTCCACCGTCTGGTCGATCCGGCCTTCCGGGTCCTCCATGAGCCAATCGCGGCGACTCAGTTCAGTGAGCAAAAAGAGCAGACCGAAATCCATCCGCGCGACTGTCGTTTCATGACCAGGGAAGACCAGGCCTGCAGCGTAGGATTCCATCGGCCTCGTGGAAAAAAAGCTTGGGTCGTTTGCCTGTGCCGCGATCATGTCCGAGATGACATCGGGCCCAAGGTTCTTCCGCTTCACCTCGACCAGACGACCCATGTACTCTTGGAGCTCGGCCATAGCCACAAACGGATCAGACCCGCTCGAATAGGCCCCCATGCGGTCCGAGAGGCCAAAGACGTAGTCGCGATCCTCTACGGGGACACCGAGCAAGACGCAAATCACGAGTACGGGAAGCTTGTATCCGAGGAACTCGTGGTAGTCGACTGGCTCTCCCGGGTTGCGATCGTGCGCAGCCTGCATGTCGTCGAGACAAGTATCGGTGAGCTCCTGGATCCAGTCCTTGAGCAGGCGGGTGCGTTTGGGAGAAAAGCTGGGAGCCATCAACTTCCGCAACCGACCCATCTCCGCCTCGAAGTCGATCCCGCCCATCGGCGCCGAGTGCAACGCTGCATCCGACATCCTCGACGCGCTCTCAGGATTTGGGTGCGTGTAGTACCCAAATCGGCGATCGGAGAAGGCCAGCCGCGCCTCGTCGTAGGCCAGGACCACCCACGCGGGGTCCCCGGTTGGTGTAGTCACGCGAACAACAGGTGCCTTCTCCCGGAGTAGCTCATAAATCGGAGAGATCTCCAGCACTCCTGACCGCTCGAACGGCAACTGCAGCCCCACGTCCTGCATATTTGTCACGTAACCCCCCGTGAACGGAGTCCAACCTCTTTTGAGATTCTACTCTCATTTAATAGTGGGATATCATAACAACGACCCCGTTGCCACGCAAGGGCCTATCGAGTCAGCGCCCAATTTTGCCGCGTTTCACCACTCCACCCGTGAGCGTTTTCGGCAATGGGCCGGTCGATAGGCCTCGAGCAGTTCCGATCTGAGGATCATTGACTGCATGCCCTGTTGCACTCTCATGATGCGAGGTTTCATTGCTTCAGCGTTGAACGATCCCGCCAGCCTTTCGAGTTATTCCCTCAAGACACGATCACCCACCGGATGGACCTCATAACCGTCAGATGCTCTTAAGCCTCGACGGCGACACCGCGGAAGACCGAGCAGCAGGTTTCCTCTGGATACTTCGGACGTGACTCGGGGGGCAGCGGGGTTGCGAGCTGTTCCATAGTTGGACCGATCCGATCGGCGACAGTGCGGAGCTGGTCGAGATCAAACTGGTAGACGTCGGCCGCCCTGGTCGCAAGGAGCTCGTCGCGTTCGGTTTCTGGAAGGTCCCACAAGGTGGCGCGAAGAGCTTCGAGCGTGAACGGGCCAGTACCTTCTGCGTGCGGGATGTCCGCCCCCCACATCAAGTTGGGGATCCCGGCTTCCAGTGCCATACGAAGGTCGTGGGGCCCGCCCACATAGCAATTCGTCGCGAAATATTCGCTCGGCGACCGTGGCAAGTTGGCCAGAGCATCCTTGACGTGCGCATAGAACGGCGTCCCCGTTCCCATGTCGCGCAGCCTGTACATCATGTCCATCTTTGTCAGCTCGCGAGCGATCTCGGTCGCGCTGGCGATCTCGGTGGTGACGAATCGAAGGTCAGGGTGCCGCTGGAAGACGCCGGCGAAGATCAGATGGCTGATTGCCCGGGCGGTGTAGAACTGGATCTCCACGAAGTGGACCAGTTGGGAGGCATCGCCGCCTTCGTAGACCGATTCGGTGGGAGCCGCTGCGTGGCGATGGATCGGCATCTCCAAGTCCGCGCAGACAGCCCACAGGGGGTCGTAGCTCGGGTAGTACAGGCTCACCATCTTTAACACGTGATCGCCGGGGAGGAGCACACCCCGGAGGCCATTCTCCTTCGCCCAGCGCACCTCAGCGACAGCATCGTCGATGTTGTCGAGAAATATTTGTGCAAAGCCGGCGCGGCGATCCGGCGCCTCACCGCAGAAGTCGGCCAGCCACCTGTTGTGAGCGCGTAATCCGGCGAAACGCAGTTCGTATTCGTTCCGGCTTCGTGGTCCCGGCGAAGTAAGGACACCCGAAGGGTAGAAAGGTGGCGGGGTATTGGGGAACAGGACCTCAGCGGCGATCCCCTGGCTATCGATGTAATCGAGCCGGAGCTGACTGTCCCAGTTCAGCGGCGCGGCCGCGGAGGCGACACCCGAGCGGTTGTTGGCTGGCCGATCCTGATCGAGTTCGTCCGCCCACGCATCGCTAAAGTTGTCGGCCCACGGATCAAACGCATCGTGGTACCGCTGCTCCAGGTAGGGCTTGTAGTCCCATAGATCTGCGCCACAGTGGCCGTCGGTCGAAATGACTATCTGATGTTGCATTGCCATGATTGCTACTCTCTCTGTCTGCGCAGGAAGTTGTGGCATCACGGGATAACCAACCCCGTATTCCCGAATGCTAATTCAAACGCATTCTCCTCAAGACTGTCCAAGTACGTCCTTTCCGTCCAAGTGAGGACAGCAGACACCGGCCGACGAGCCATTGCCTCATATCCATCCAAGCGCTTGATGATGACCTGGCTGGTGCGACGTTCCCACCCCACCCTGAGCTTGGAGCTGATTTTCGATGCCAACTTATGATCGAGCGGGTAGACCACGCGCATGTCACCCACCCTGTGCGCCGAAAGCAATTCTTCGGGTCCCAGGGACATCGAGGACGAGGCGTAGGGAACCCGAGAGAATGAACACCAGCTCGAGGGCGTCTTGGTGGTGCACTCTCACGGGTGAAGGAGACAGCGGATCTCGTCGCGGAGGTGGCGCACGCGGCAGCGTCCTCCGTGCGACGCCAACGGTCCCTCGGCTTCTCCGCCATCGAGCCGCAGGCGAGAGGGCCACGTCCTCGTGGCGAGAATCACCCGCCGGAGTCGTCGGTGTTCGTCGATCTGCCAGGCTCCCTCCGCTTTCTTGACGAGCCGAAGCTGAAGATCTTCCGGTTCAGCCGTAGCGGCAGAGGAATGCCCTGATTTCGCTCCACGACGACCCCGAACGTGTCGTTGGGCGTGAGTTCGAAGGCAACTCTCTCGAAGTCGTTCTCGTTGAAGCAGCTCTCGATGAAGGCGGTGCGCTCGGGCCTCACTTCATACGAGGTCCAAACCACGGTGCTGTCCGTGTCGCATATCTCCCGCAGGAAGGAAACTGTTCTCTTCTGATCCTTTTCGTCGATGTGGCCGAACACTCCGGAAAGGATCACGAGGTCGGCGCGGCCCAGGTTGTCGTATGTCTCGCTGAGCGAAGCGTCTGCATTGACCACCTGCAAGGCATCCATACCGGCCCGGTGAGCCCATTCTCGGGCATGGGCGGCATTGTCGGGATCGAGCTCCACCAAGCGTCCCGTTATCTCACCACGTCGCGGATGATCCTCCAACGCCCCGAACAGCTCCCTCCCCTGGCCGCCACAGATACTGACGATCGAAACCGGAGAAGGGGCCCTCGTATCCACCACGGCGACAACTTGCTTTTGAACCAGTCGCGCCCTGTGCGCCAACTCTGAGTTCGAGTCTTCGTATTCCTGGTGCCATTTGTTCCAATCACTGATATCCATCGCTACTGGCTTGACCATCGTCGCTCGCTTTCAAGTAGACCTGATAGCAGTCGTGAATCGGCTTCGCCGGTGAGTTCTCGCCGTACGATTGCCTCGTGCACAATCGATCGCAGCTTGGCCAGCGCTACTGGCCGGGACAATTGCTTCATACCGCAGTCCGTGGTGAGCGTCGGCTGATTGACGTCGTCTCGGTCATCCTCGGGCGATCCGACGATCCGGATGACCGCCGACGTGTAAGGGCCCATCCTCCAACCCCAAGGCCAAGCTGCCGCCAATGCAATGCGTGACTCTTGAGACGCCGGAGGGAGACCGGCGCTTCCGGCCTTAGCCCACCTACGAAGAGCTCAGCTGGAGGCAGGAAGGCAGGTCGCCTTCAGCCCGTAGGGGAGGACGAACTTGTTTTTCTTGATCTCGACCGTGTAGGCGCAGTTGTTGGCCTCCGGCTTGCCCGCGGCGAACGTCAGGGGAGCCATCAGGCCGCCTGCGGTCGTTGTACCCAGTGCCAACAGCGCGGTTTTCAGCGACGCTGCCGTGACCCGCGTCTTCGAGGTCCAGTGAGCCGCCTTGGCTGCCTGGACGAGCAGGGCGCCATTGATCCAATTCCACACGGCCGTGTCGTCGTAGTTGTTGTTCTTCGTGAGGGACGGGTCGTATTTGTTGAAGGCGGCCGTCATTATTTTGATTTGCGGGTTGCTCGTGTCGAAGAACGGAACGTTGTGATCGGTCCCGATCAACCCGTTGGTCCCAGGCGTCCCGATGAAGCCCTTGTTGTACGACCCCGCCCCGGCCAGGAGGTGAGGCGTGTACCCCTGCTTGGCGCAGTTCTCGACCACCCGCACAGCGACGTCGGAGCTCGCTGCGGGGAAGAGGCTGTTCGCTCCGGCCGCCTTGGCCGCCAGGCACTGCGCCAGGTAGTTCGGCGCCGATTGGGACGCCGCCGCGCTGTACACGACTTGGTCGCCGTACTTTTTGCCGAGCGATGTGTAGTAGGGGACGGCCTGGCTGCACTGGGAGTACTCCGTGCAGTACATCACGGCGATCTTGCTGGCTCCTCCGACCTTGTTGATGGCGATCATCTCCAAAGGCGTGGTAACCGTGGGCGTCTGCGGCGACCCGAAGGCATCGTCGCTTGAACCGAACGCGAGGGTATCGGCCGACAAGAGGACTGGGATTCCGGCCGCCTCGACAGCCGACGCCCACGCGCTGTCGTTGGCGTCGGCGTCGACGATCGCATCGTAGCCCTGGCTGATGAATTTCTGAGCATTGGCCACCGAGACGGCCACGTCATTGCTTTCGAGATCGGTCGTGAGTTGGATGGGGTGCCCGCCGACGCCTCCGTGGGCGTTGATGTACTTGGCGGTGGCATCCAACGCGTTCCCTTCGTTGATGTCGCCAGGACCGGCGTTCGTCTCGAGTACCCCGATCTTGATCGGCGTACCGCTCGGTTGCGCGGCGCCGGCAGAGCCCGCCGAAAATGCCAATCCTGCCCCGCTCAGCGTGAGTACGCAGAGCAGGCTAGTGAACCTGGCACACCAACCCCCGTGAAACTGCATCGTTCTCGCTCCCCCCGTTGAGTCTTCGAGACGTCTACCGAGTAACCGTTCTTTTCCTTTTCCTGCGTCACTTTCCTGTGTCGACGAAACCGTAGCGTGATCGTAACAAGGGGTCAACAGCGGGGGTTGGACACCTCAGGGCGGTGAAACGCTGGTTTTCCCGAGCTGACCGAGAGGTGGCTGGCAAGCGTTGCCACTCGTGAACTCGGGCAATCTGAGTCGAGCAGGAACGAGCGGACCGGAGGGGCACATGCTGGACGTCAAGGGGCTGCCCGCAGGCTACGGCGAGGTTTCGGTGCTGCGCGACGTAACGCTGCACTGTGAAAACGAAACGGTGGTCGCGCTGCTCGGCCTCAACGGGGCCGGGAAGACGACGTTCCTCCACACCGTTTCGGGGTTCATCCGACCAACCAGCGGCACGGTGGTGTTGGGCGGTGAGGACATCACCAACTGGAAGCCTGCCAAGATCGCCCGGGCCGCGTCTGTCACATTCCAGAGGGGCGGGGCATCTCCCTTCGCTGACCCTCCGTGACAACCTGAACCTCTTTGCGCCCAAGGGCATGGTCGACGAGGCGCTGGACCGGGCTCCGTCGTCCTTTCCTGTTCTCGGAAATCGGCTCAAGCAGACCGCAGGAAGCCTCAGCGGGGGCGAGCAACAGATGCTTGCCGTGGTGAGGGCCTACCTCACCGACCCCAGGCTGGTGCTCGTCGACGAAGCGTCGATGGGTCTCGCTCCTTTGGTCGTGGACGGGTTGTTCGAATTCCTCGCCTCGATCGCCAAGGCTGGGACCGCGCTGCTCATCGTCGAGCAGCACGTGTCACGGGCCCTCGAGCTCGCGGACGCGGTCTGCTTGCTCAATCACGGCAGCGTCGTCTTCAACGGCACGTCGGCCGGGCTGAACAGCGAGGAGATCTTCGAGCGCTATCTCGGGGTGGAGGTCTGAGCAACCGATCAGGCCGTGAGTGTTTTGTCAGCTGCTCGAAGCAAAGCTTCCGCTTCTGCCAGCTAGCTAGAAACCAGTCACTCCTCGTATACGTAGAATCCGCGACCCGACTTCCGGCCGAAGAGTCCCGCTTCAACCATGCGTGCCAACAACGGTGGTGGTGCGTAGAGCGGTTCCTTGAACTCCTCGTAGAGCGAGTCCGCCACCGCCGTCGTTGTGTCGAGACCAATCAGGTCGGCCAGTGCCAAGGGCCCCATCGGATGAGCGCAACCCTTGACCATACCGGCGTCGATGTCTTCGGATGTCGCGAAACCGGACTCAAGCATACGTACCGCAGAGAGAATGTACGGGATCAGCAGCGCATTAACAATGAACCCTGCCCGATCCTGGGATCTGATTACTTCCTTGCCCAGCTGATTGGTGGCAAACTCATGAGCGACGGATGTCGTTTTGTCGTTGGTGAGCAACGAAGTGACTATCTCCACCAGTGGGAGCACTGGCACTGGATTGAAGAAGTGAATTCCGATGACTTGGCTCGGTCGATTCGTCGCCATCGCAAGTTTCATGATCGGAATCGATGAAGTATTCGAGGCGAGAACTGCGTTTGGAGACTTCACACGTTTGTCGATCTGCTTGAAAACCGCGATCTTGTCCGTCTCAGACTCAATCACTGCCTCAATGACAAGCTGAGAGTCACGGATCGATTTCATTTCGGCTGAGAATTCGATATGACTCAGAGCATCTTCAGCCTCATACTCGGTCAGCTTGCCGGACTTCTGTGCACGCGCAATGGACGTGATAACACGTTGCCTTCCTCTCTCCAACATCGATTCGCTTAGATCTATTACGTGGACATCGATACCGGCACGAGCCGCCGCTTCCGCAACTCCTGCACCCATGAGACCGCACCCGACGACGCCTAGAGAACCTTGGTTCCGGCC
>PMLV01000323.1 GCA_003160635.1 Acidimicrobiaceae bacterium
CCGTCTTTGGCAGTGGCAAACAGCCCGCGGACTCGTCGACGACCTTCGTCTGCCCTGGGAACGACCGCGAGACCCGGGCACGCTCACTCCCTCACGTGTGCGAAGGGGGTTTCGACGACTTCGCGCAACGATCGGCACACCGGCCAGTCCACCGAAATCGACAACACCTGGACCGGGGCGACCCAAAGGAACCCGAAAACCGCCCAGAAAGCGCTATCCCGCCATCAAAAGGGCTGCATAAGCGTCAGGCGAGGGGTTTAATCGCAAGCTAAGGGATCTCATAGTCAAATCGGATTAAATCACTCTTAAACCTCTCTGCAAGATATGCAAGGTCGTCCCTTGATAGCTCCGCGAAATTGGTCACATTATTGCGTGAGGAATTGTTCCAAGCCAGGGCTCCAGGTGTAATGCCGATGGTATTTTGAACAGTCACGAAGTCTTCCTTTAGACTTTCGAACCGACCAACGAAATCCACTAGGAGGGTACCATTGCGATCACAAAGAAAATCTGACTGTGGACGCATGCCTGCTTCGTTGGCCAGTATGGGGTGTCGAATGAACGCGGAGAACGAATCTGTCGCTAAATATGCCCTCACGGAAGGCCAATTTAATGGATCGCCTCTCTTTCCTGGTTGCGTGAGATACCACGCGTTGCGGGGTAGAAGTCGTTTTCGCTCTTCTGACTTGCGGGCCGCGTAGTGATACAAAGACAAGACCCTTCCTACAGGATGTCGAACGAAGGCAAATTTAAAGTAACTCTCCCAGATCTCGGGCGAAAGTCGCTCCTTTATGACGAGCGCACCAGAGTGCTTCTTGAGATCTTCAAACTGCGAATAGTTAGAATGAGGTCGATATTTTTGAAGCCATGCTTGGATATCCGTCCTTAAGACGAAATCCCCTCTCCCTAGATTAGGTTTGAATGCCTCTGTGATGGAATCCCCAGCCGTTTTATGGATATGGATGAATATGAACCGGTACTTGTCGGAAATGATCACACTTCGCTCCTCCACCACAGTGTTGGTGCGCGCATTTTAATCTCGATAGCTTGGGATGGGCGGCCTGACAGACAGGCTCTGTCATGGGCCTTCATTTCGTAATCCCGTTTTGCGAAGCGCGACCTCGGGGGGAACCGAAGGCTTCCAAGTGTAGGAGTTTTCTACCTCGTACCATCGCTATAGCATATGCCGCCATCGAGCCGACCGCGTAGACCACAAAGACGAGAGGACGAGTACCGAGAGTTACTCGAAGGATCAAGCCATAAACACCGAAACAGAAGAAGCTAACAAGCGCCACGAAAGCGAACTCTTTCCCAAACGGATGCATACGAAAGAGATGCCCAAGGAGAAGACCCTGAATCAGATTCATCATAACAATGCTGGCCGTCCACGCTATCGCAGCCCCTGTCGCTCCGTACTTCGGGATCAGCATAATGTTCAACGGGATGTTTACGCCCACAGCTATGGCGGTAATCGCGAGGTTTGCTCCAGTCTTTCCTGACATCAACAAGACAGATCCTGAAGGCCCCATGGAGGTGGTCGCCAGCGCTCCGATTGCCAGGATTGATAGTGCAATGCTTCCACTTGTGTAGTTATGACCAAATAGGGACATGAAGAACGGGGCGAGGAACCCTAATGCGAATATCGGCGGCCACGCTATCCCCATGGTCCACCAGGTGCCTACTCGATACAGATGATTGGCTTCTTGAAGTGCTCCAGTTTGCATGAGGTCGCTGATCCGAGTAGGCATCGCGACCAAAACAGCTTGAAGACCAATCACGCTGATGGTGATGTATCGAGATGCAATCGCGTACGTTGCCGCAAATTTGGGAGACCCAAGCGATCCGACGAGAATGACGTCAAAGGTCGAAAGCAATATGAATAATGTCGCGTCGAGAAGCCGCGGAGTGGCGAAGCTCCAGAATTCCGATCCGATCTGGGTTAGCCGGTACGTAGGGCTTGTCGAACTCTCAGTATCCAGGGAGTCGCGAGTCAAACGCAATGCACGAAATACGATTGCAACCGTAGCGACAAAGCCAATTATGACCGGGATGCCCCACGCCACCGCTCCCAAAACCGCGCTTATGCCGATAATGATGAAGAAGCCGAAGAGCAGCGGACGCAGAAATGGTACGACCAAAAACTGGACTGACACTGAAGGCCCGATACCCCAGGCGCGGCTACCCGCAAGAAGTGCCGATGTCAATGCTTGTAGCGGAATGAGCGGGAGGAGTAGACGAAGTTGTTCAACGGTTTGATGCTTCAGTGTCGAGTGGTGGACAAGGATGTTCGCTAATTGCGGCGCCTTCACGAATAATACGGCCGAGAAGATACAGCTGACGATTGCTGTGGGAACTATCGCCGCTAGCAACGCCTTGCGAACCGCGTCCGGACCGTGTCGCCGGTATTTCGGCAGCATTCGAATCAGCCCAACGTCAGCGCCACAGGTACTTATCACCGAAGCGGTAGTGAAGATCGCCATTGCCTCGAAGAGACCACCGGTAGCAATCTGCCGTAAGGTATGGCTTACCATCGCAAGAAAGCCGAATCCAAGAACCGCGTTGGCTATCTGACCAAATAGACCGAAAGAGCCCCCTCTTGCAAGCAATTTGATCTCAGAGGGTGTTTCGACTTCAGCACTTTGGGCGGCCTCAGCACTGGATGATGTCGATAGATAGCCACGTCGGCGTTTGTGCTGAGCCCGTTGCCGGATGCGCAGCCGGTTAGTGGGTCTTCGGTCTAGAGTGTAAACGGTCTTCGCCTGGGCGGGAGGGCTTCTTGATAATTCGCCTTCCGAGGGATTCATATAATCCCCGATCGTTTCGTTCCGTTCAGGGTCATTGGAGTCCACAGGCATAACCTTCTATAACCCTACGCTCGGCTCGAGAATTCCCGCGAGGATCCGAATGAAATAATCACTTGTCCATACCACGCGCATCCTTTTCGATGCGCCGAATGTGATGGAGTAGGAATGGAGCCGTCAACAATTCAGTAGTTCGGCGGTCTCGGTAGCTAAGCATTTGCCGCCACTCATCATCAAGACGAATTTTCTGAGGCTCTCGATCGAAGCGGATAGGATTACCCGAAACTGAGTGATAGATCGGCGAGAGAGTCTTACAAGACGAATCGGGCTCAAGAAACGCATGCGATTCCAAGAACCGTTTAATCTCATTGGTCACAGCCGTAGGCTGTGAGGCGAATGTCTCATAGCGAACTTTTAAGAGTCTCTTGTGAGTATGGCGGTAAAGTAAGACTGGAGCGAGGTATTGGAGATTCCAGTTGATTGCTACGCTGCGAGTTCGGCGAGTGACCATATTTTCTTCCGTCCAATGAATCTCCGGACGTCGCTTAACCCGCTGATGGCTAAATACAACAGCCCTACTGTCTCGGATCAGATGGAGGAAAAGAGAGTTGACGTTTGATGAAGGGGCTAATAGGTATGCAAAGGCACTGGTTTTGGAAGAATCGAGGATTACTCGACCATTTGTAAACTCATCTACAGCTTCGTATATCGCGTGGAGCAATTTGCGGGCTTCGAACAAAGTCTCATCTTTAACGCTGTAGCGGACCTGCATAAGAGGCAGAAAATAACAACTGACGACTTGGTCATAGGACCGAATAGCCTCAAGAAAGAGATGCTCGGTCCCATAGGTACCTCGAATTCGCTCCACGACGAACTTCCATAACAAACATTCATGAAAGGGAGCTCCGCACGAGCAGAGTTGATTTTGCCTAAAGCCCCTTTCCCACATGTGGGCAACCTCGCCGATTGCAGCAAGACCCATCTTTTGGGCTATGTGACGTTCGAGGACGGTGCTCCCGCTGCGCGGAACTCCTATGGTGAGAAGCACGCGCGGCGAACTCATCTTTGAATCTTAGTACTCAGGACCGTAATTCCGATCACGTTCAAGCTGCGATCGGTAGCGGATCCTGGTGTCTGTCGGCGAGACGTTCCATGAGCTTGGCCAGGTCCTTGCGGGTGAACTTCCATTCGAAGGATGTGGCGCTCTCCTCGTAGCGGCGCTCGAATGCCAAGAGGCGTTCTTCGACCTCGGAGAGGTTTGCGAAGTCGTTGGGGGTCAGCACCTTGCGCTGGACGATGGAGAAGTAGATCTCCACCTGGTTAAGCCACGACGCGTGGACGGGGACGTGGACCAGGTGCAGGTTCGGCCAGCGCGCCGCCATTCGCTCGACGGATGTTTGGCCCCGGTGCGAGCTCCCGTTGTCGACCACCCAAAAGACCCGACGCGCCGACGCGTAGGGTTCGACGCTCATGACCTGATCGGCCAGGCGACAAAAGGGCACGATGCCGGTGGTCGCCTCACAGCGCCCGAAGACCTTGGCCCGGTGTATGTCCCAGGCGGCCAGGTACTGCAGCGCGCCACCCCGCTTGTACTCGAACTCGATGTGGGCGGCCCGCCCTGGGCCTGCGGGCACCGTCGGGTGGCGACGCCGACGGGCCTGGATCGAGGTCTTCTCGTCGGCCGAGATCACAAGGTCCCTTTTTCCGAGGGGTTTTCCCTCCCACACCCGGGCATAGAGGTCCAGGACGCGGGCCGCCTTCTCCTCGAAAGCGATGTCGGGCACATGCAGGCGCGACAGCGGCACGCCGAGACGGCCGGGCAGCTCACAGGCCATCGCCTTGACCGCAACTACCACCTCAGGGGAAAAGACCGGGGGTCGACCTCCCCGGGGACGCTCTTCGAGCCCCCCAGGCCATCTTCAAAGAACCGTTTTCGCCACTTCGACACAATCTCTCGACGGGTGTCGAGGCGCGCTACGATCTGGTCATTGTCCAGACCCTCAGCGGCCATGAGCACGATCTTGGCTCGCACTACTTCTCGATACGGCAACGTATATCTACGGGATCGAGCCTCGAGCTCTCGTAGCTGTGCAGCATTGAGGGTGAGTATGTACGGGCTCTTTCTGGGCATAGAGACCCCCTTTTGGGGGAGACCATACGTTAGCGGAGTCGTTGAGTTACGTGATAGTAGTTACCAGCTTGTATTTATGGCGGTTGATACTTAGGCGCGGCCAAATTACACGAACAGTCGAGTTGGCGCCAGATGCCACTGGGAATGGAACAGTTGCGGATCGGGTCTCTCCTCAAGCATCAGTACATGGTTCGCCGAAAGCCAAAAACAGATATGACTGTCAGTATCTCACTTTTGGAGGCTAGCAAAGGGAAAAATCCTGAGCAAGTCCGTCTTTACGGGTGTTAAGCCGAATGGTAATATCTTGGGGCCCTTATGCAGCGGCGAGCTGAACCGCAGCCTGAGTCAACCTCAGCACGACTTGCCGAAAGTCGAATGACCCTGACAAGCCGCGTCGATCATCACCGGCGTGTGGGCCTTTGGACGAGTTCGACTTCGCTGTAGTGAGGATCCCGGCATCGAGGGAAGTGACGCCAGATCCGCGTCGACGTAGACCACCTCGGTCGAGGCGTCGTCTCGGGTGAGGATCGTAAGCAGCGAATGAGGGTGTCTCTTCGTTTCTGATGCTCGTTAGGGCGTCGATGAAACAAGCATGGGGAGGTGGAACGACCACTCGGAGAAATGACTAGACCGAGTATCCGAGGCCGGTGGCAGCAGCGCGGATGAGGTCGGTGATTTTTTCAATCTCTGTCTCAATACGGCGCCACTTCTCCGCTCCCGGACGAGTAAGGGTGTTCACGATCGGTAGCTCTGCTTCGAAAAGGCTGAGTGGTCCCCAGTCCAGTTCTGCCCATTCCGCGATTTGCCGCAGCGTACGGCCAGGGTTACTGGCGAGTTCCTCATAGCGGACCTGTATCACCCTGGCGGGGTTGCTCGGAAGATCCTGTTGGCAGTAGTCGTGATAACTGAGCCATTGGTGTGCGCACACATCAATGAGTTCCGAATTATTTAATCTCTCCCATTGGGGAATCAAGCCGAAACACCAACTCCGTCCTTCATAACCCCTCACATTAAAATCCGGCGGGAATTCGCAGCGACGAAACTGCAGTCCGTCTCTCCAGCCTGAATAGATTGACGCAATGGCTTGGCGAGGGTCCCGAACAAGATAAATGAACTGGGAATCCGGGAAAATGCGGTCGAGCGCCTCTATTCGGAAGCAATTTTCGGGCGTCTTCTCAATAATCCGAAGCGGTGGGCTCTTCCGACCTTGGCCAAAGCGTGTGTACACCGAACTCAATCGAAATGACGAAACCACCGGAACCTTCAATAGGGTACCTCCGACGCGAGATCTCAGTAATCGCGAAGTACCCTTGGATAACGCCATGTGTGCGCTGCCCATGTTTCCAACTGAATCATAGAAGCTACGCTCGATTGCTTCAGAATTGCCCTGGTTGATATTCGACGCCCTAACGACTTCCGAGCTTCCCGTAATCATCTTGACCGGAAAATGCTGGTCGAAGATTGCCTGGCTCTCTCGATAAAGACTCCAAAGATCGGGATGAGAAGAAAGCACATTAAACAGCATGCTGGTTCCTGATCGCGGAGCACCAAGAAGGATTATCGGTCGTGAAATCCACCTATTCGTCATCGCGTTGCTAATGTTATCGGCTGTTCGACTTCTGGTTATTTAAATTCCGACTTACTCCTGGCCTGAAGCCAGATGATGTGTTTCGGCGGCGCGCTGGCCACGCCGAATCGAAAGAGATCCGCTACAGTGTTCTGCACGTGGCCGCCGTGCTCACCCTCCGCGGTCGTGACCTCGTCATGCATCTCGACGAGACCTGCCCCTGGGCCTGTGAGCTAGCTCTAGCGTCGGCACCCCCGGGCCGAAGATCCCCATCTGGCGCAGCATCTTGAAGCTCACCGACCCCGAACGTACGTAGCGACGGAAATCGGCCTCGACTTCGAGGATCTCCAAGACGTCGCCGATCGTGATGTCGGCGAGCATGCCGCCTTTGGCGGCCAGGATCACCGCTACCCGGAACACGCTCTGCGATTCGGCGGTCGGGGTGACCCCAGGGTCCTGCTGACACAGTGAGTGGGGCTGCGCGAATCCTTGCGGATCGCGCGAGCGGATCATGTCTCGCGCGATGTTGCGGTTCTTTGCGCCGGTGAGCAGCCAGGCGATTGACGGGCGCACGATGTCGGCGCTCACCAAAAGCAAGTAGGGCTCTGGCCATCCGTTCGAGCAGGGAGGGGGAGTACCTGCCCCCTCGCTCCAACCACGCGGCCGGGCCGCGTGCCCAGTTCACACCGGCGGCGTCGGCTCCGCTGGCGAGCCAGCGCTCCTGCCAACTCTGGCCGGGCTGTGCGCCGAGCCAGTCGAAGAGCGCGTGGAGCCCACGGTGGAGCTCGGTCCACGCCCGAGAGCCCGGAAGTGAACACAATGTCGAGCCCACGAGGTCGAGCACCGCGGAGCGGTCGTGCTCGGTTGTCGGCCAGCGCGCAGCCACCGAGCGGGGCGGGAAGCGAACAAGCGGTGCCTGCGCTGCACCCAGCAGTGCGCCGTTGTCGTAGCCACCGTCATCGACGGCGTTCGGTAGTGACTCGGCCGGGGCCAGGGGACCGACGAGGGTGGTGGTCAACGGACGCCGTGGCCGAAGAGCACGTCGAGGGTCTCGGGCCGGTAGCCCGGCGCCGGGGCCGGGGAGCGGCGTTCGGCCGCCCGCTAGGTCTGCTCGGCATGGTGGGCGAGCACGCGGCGGATTACGTCCTCTTTGCGAGGCGTGAGGTAGAGCTGCGTGGTCGTGAGTTGGGCGTGTCCGAGGACAAACTGGACATCGGTCAGCGGCAGGGCTGGATCCTCGGCCATGTGGTAGGCCGCGGTGTGGCGGAGCGCGTGCAAGGTGGCCGAGGTGCCCGCGTCGCGATTGACGCGCTCGAACATGCGATGCGCTGCGTGGTAGGTGAGCGGCCGGAAGGGACGGCGGAGCGTCCACCACAGCGGCTGGCGGCGCCCCACCGGGAGCAGCCCTTCCATCTCGACCTGGTAGAGCCGAAGCCAGACGAACGCATCGGACGATGCCGGGAGCTCCTGGGTGGCACCGCTGCCCTTTCGCACGACGGTGATCAGTTGTCGCCCCGGGTCGACATCGCGCTGGGTGACCGACAACAGCTCGGACGCACGGGCCCCGGTGGAGACGTAGAAGGCGACGAGTGCCCGGTCCCGGTGCGAGGGAAGCTGGGCGAAGATCTCGTTGAACTCCTCGTCGGGGATGGCCCGGGGGATCCGGATCGGCACCTTGGGCCGGTAGAGGCCGGCGCGCTCGCCTCTATGGGGCTCCATCGGGGTGTGATGGGCATAGGCTCGCTGGCTTCGCCTCCCTCGCTCGAGGGGGAACGGGTTGAGCACCGGGCCGGTGCCGCTGTCACGGTGGAAGTCGTAGAAACTCCGGAGCACGGTCTCGCTGTGGGCGCGCACCGAAGGGGCGTATTGGCCATTGGTCGAATGCACCACTGCGACCACCTCGGTTATCTGTTCAGGATGGCGCCAGTGCGGACGGACCGGCTTGGGCGCGACTTGGAGCAACAGAGAGAACTCTCGTGCCTCGGTGCGCGTGGCGCGGTCCCAGGGCACTCCGGTCGCCCAGAGGAACCTGAACCAGCGCAGCAGATCCATTCCATAGGAGCGGAGGGTCGCTGCGGATCGCCCCGCCGCCTCGAGATCGGCGAAGAACACCGAGACCGCATCCACCACAGCCCCGTCTGGGCCGAGGAGCCGGTAGCGGTCCCACGGATCTCCGGTGGCGACGAGTCGGCCAACTCGCGGCACGACCATGGTCGCCAGATCTCGTGCGCTGTCCGCTGCGGTGTCTATGAGTGGGGCTGTCTAACACGCCACTCCTTCAAACAGGTGGATGACCAGGGAAGATCTCAGAATAAGTTCAGTCAATAGGTCGAACGCGTTGATTGCTTCTTCGACCAGGCGCTGACATGCACCGACGGCCTGCCACTCGTCGCGCCGACGCCGCAGCGTCGTCTCGCTTCCCTTGCCGAGGCGTCCGGCCACGTCCCAACTGCACCCGGTGACCAGGCGGAACAAGATGGCCTCGAAGCAGTCACGGTCAGAAATTCGGGGCCGGTGACAGCCCAGTGGATGGTTCGTTTCGGACTTTTCGGGCAAATAGGCGGCAAAGGACGCCCAGACGGCGTCGACGACGACCGGGTCAAGTGCAAGCATGGGACCTCCACTGGTTCGTTGGGTTGGGACACAGCCGGATTTTGTCCGGTCCGAGCCAACGACCGGTGGACCTTTCTTCCTGGTCATAGGTGGTCCACCCCCGGCCGATCCTCGGCGGGGACAATGGCGCCAGAGGAGGTAGTCATGGCCAAGGTGAAGCGCAACGGTCCGTGTCCGTGTGGGAGCGGGAACAAGGCCAAACGGTGCTGTTACGGCAACGAGCAGCTCTTCGACAACGAACTTGTTCCCAAAGAACTTTGCGCGGAGGTGATCTCCGATCTGGCCGGCACCAGCACGCTCGAAATGCGGTCTCTCTTCGACCAGCTCTTCTACCTGCCAGAACTCGACCTCTCCTTACAGGTCCCGCTGCCCCTCATCCGCACGCCCCACCTCGACCGGGCCATCAGGGCCCTCCAAGACGACAAGGACGATGTGTTCGACCAGGAGCTGGCCCACGTGGTGCCCTTGGTCGACGACGCCGATCACCGGTCAACGCTCGCCAGTCCTTGCACTGCGAGACAAAGGGCGTGTTCCAAAGAAGCTCGCTGCGCTGGCGGTGCTCGAACTCGGGCAATCGAGAGACTTCGACCTTTTTCATTTCTTCGGTCGCTGAATCGATCGCCGTCCTGGCGGGCGATCAGCGCACGCCGTCCGGCCTGCTCGTGGCGGCCAGATAGGGGCCGATACTTCCCTCAACCGACATCCGGGGTCCGCCTAATGGCGCGCGCCCTTAGCCCAAAAGGGCCTTTGAGTGTCATATAAGGTGCAGCGCTAAAACGTCAATCATCCAAATTGATATGAGCTGCGCCGTCTAGAGCTCCTACTTCGCCTGCGTGCCCGATATCGAGCGCCGACGTAGACGGCTGGTCCTATCAGTAAGCCGCGCCGATGCACCCGGAGCACTGCCGCAGGAAAATTCGGTCCGATCTCCCCTAGCCGTATTCCATTAGGGTCGCGCAGGTCTCTTAGTGCTCGGGGGGCGAGCTTGGCTAGTGGGACCAGAAGCGAAGGTCTGTCTAACACCAAGCTCATATAGTATGCAGTCAGTCCGACGCCGTATCCGTACATCTGTCGTTCGAATGCAGCGTACTCACGCCGGTGAAAGTGATGTGTTAACGCGGAAGGCTGGTAGCGCACGGTACCTCCTGCTAGTAGGAGATCAGTTAGCGCTCGGGTGTCCTCCGCCCCCATCGTTGCCGTGCCTGCCCCAAGTGCAGGATCGAAACGGCCTATACATTCGAGCGCCGAACGCCGCATAGCCATATTGCCGCCGGTTCCGAATGGAGGTAGCGGCAGTAATGGACTCTGGCTATGAGCAGTGGCTGGAGAGAACACGGCCGGACGAAAGCCTCTGCCCTTACTGTGACCGCCATACTCCTCGAACCATACTTGCGCCGGCGTTTCGAGTTCGGCCGGCACCATAACTCCGCATACAGAGCCTGCCGCTGGCGTTTCAGCGAACCCGCGCACCAATTCGCAAACCCAGTGTGGGTCTGCTGTCTCATCGTCGTCAATCCAGGCAATGATTTCAGATTTTGTCTCTTTCACTGATCGGTTGCGCGCGTTAGACAATCCGGGCTCTGGTTCGAACACGTATGACACTGCGTATGGCCCGGTCGATAATCGCGCGACGTCCCGTGTCGCATCGGAGTCGGATCCGTTGTCCAAGACAAGAAGAGACAGCCGTGGGTAGGACTGTGCTTGTAGGCTAGCGATGCAACGGCGAAGTTCGTCGGGACGATTCCGTGTGCACACGACCGCAGTGACTTCTGGTCCTTCCTGAAGCAGGACATCGCGGCTGGCAAGAAAGGTTGGCCGGCGCCGAGGCGTGCATCCTTCCAGAGGCACCCGTCCTGTCCAGGTGATCCCAGCGTCCTCGAGACGAATGCGGATCTGTGTTGCCACATTGGAAGGTAATGCGTCACGTATGGCAGCCGCAGTAATGGAGGCCCTTTCGAATGGCATCCATAGAGCACCTAGGGGCTCGTCGAAAGCCCTAATCAGAATCCAAGCGCCCTGTGCCCGCATTCCATCCAACCCGGATGCCGCCAACTCGGGAAAACCGCTCGCCACGTCGAGTTCGCGAACCAACCACGGCGACCACGTTTCTGAGCCAAATTGCTCGTCAGGACCACGCGACTGACCTGCCGTTTGCTCGCCCTGGCTTTTGTTAACCATATTCAAGCACGCCACGACTCAATTGACGTTGACGATGCTCGATTAGCCAGTCGTCTGACGCGATCTGCCCGCTTGGGAACGACTGCCAGGGGAGTCCCCGAGTGGATTCGAGATTCCGTTCGAGCGCAGATGTCCTGGCACGCGTAGCCGGCAGCGGGGATTGTTGCCAGGCTCCGAATCCCAGCCCGAATGCTAGATCTCTCTAAAGACGAGCACCTTGTCTTATCGCAACTACGCCGTGGACGGATCGATGTTGCTCTACCACTTCGCCTATGGTCGCCAGTGACATAACACGCATTGGAACGAGGTAGTTGAGCGGACATTTGGCAATGATACAAGCTGTTCAATCGTCTGGTGACCTTCGCCACTATGCGAAGGAGCGGATCTTGCTGGCTTGCCCACTGCTGGAGGTGAGCCAGGTTTGAAGTTTGCCGTGGATTTATCGCCACTCGTGCGACGAATCCAATGGCGCGCGTGACCCTCGAAGCGGCGTGACTCGAACTCCAATACCTGTGTCTCGAGCAGGGTCCTTGATCGATGTAAATGAAGGAGCGCAGCGCAGCTCCCGCGTGACGAGCTTCGGTGAGCGCACACTGGCTTGGATGCCGAGCATGAGGAGCTATCTCGTGGCAACAAGAATGGTGGCCACGACCGACCAAACCAAGGCGAAGGTCCTGCGGGAGTCCTCTCGTCGCCCGGGTCCAGGTGTGCGGAGCACACTTGGGGTGACGAAATCAACCCGGAAGCGAGTTCTTCTGATTGATTCCTTGAGCCTCTCGCCGTCGTCGGCCCTCATCCTGCCGTACCGAGTCCGCGAGGCGTGATAGGACTCTGTTCGGCCATCTCGAGGTACCGGTCACGGTCGCGATCACCCATGCGCCGGAAGGAATATGCAAGCGGCAATGCTTCTTGGCCAACCGCCGATTAATGAACTGTGCTGCTGGATACACTATTCCGATGGAATGGCCTTCTGGCTATGGATCTTCGATACCCGAGAGGTCACGAGGACGTGCGTGCCCTGGCTATGGATCCTGAGCCGCTACTCGAGCTTGAGGTGGGAAGTGACCGCCTAAGCACCATGGTGCGGGTCCAACTTCTGTCGAGAGATACACATGCCGAGTTCTGAACCAAACACCAGGCGTCTCGGGGCCCGCAACCGATTCTGGGTAGTAGCAGCCTGCGCCGTTTTGGCGAGCACCCTGCTCGCGGCGTGTGGAGGCTCACCTGGCCACCATGGTGTATCCAGCCCACCCTCTCGAAAGGTTTCGCATCCCTCGACAACGACGAAACCCCCTCAGACCAGTACAACCGTCCCGAGTGCGACCGTCCCGAGTACGACCGTTCCTAGTACGACCGTTCCTAGTACGACCGTTCCTAGTTCGACCGTTCCTAGTTCGACGACGGCCCCTGTGCCAAGGGTTGTTGGGAACTCGCTCGTAGGCGAGAGCGGAGGACCCTTGCGACTAGTCGGGGTCGACGCAACGGGAACCGAGGATGCGTGTGTACTCGACAAGGGATTTGCCTTGGGACCGTCAAATGCCACCGAGGCGGCGGCGATTGCCTCATGGAATATCAATTCAGTCCGGGTTCCGTTGAATGAAGACTGCTGGCTCGGAATAAATGGCGTGCCACCAAAGTACTCGGGAGTTCGCTATCAGACCAAAATCGAGATGTGGGTCAGCGCGCTAAATCAGGCGGGCATTGTGGCGATCCTTGATCTTCAATGGGCGGCGCCTGGCACCGACGAGGCCATTCGTCTATGGCCGATGGCTGACGCCGACCATTCGATCACCTTCTGGTCTCAGGTGGCGTCTGCCTTCTCCTCTTCGCCGTCGGTGATGTTCGACCTCTTCAATGAGCCGTCCATGGGCAAGCAGCATCCTACGGCCGCCAATTGGGCCTGCTGGCTGAATGGTTGCCAATTTTCTTTCGTGCCGAGTGGCAGCACTTCGGTGGTTACCTACCAGACGGCCGGCATGCAACAGCTTCTAGATGCGGTTAGAGCGACAGGAGCCGCGCAGCCGGTAATGGTCGGCGGGTTGGACTGGGCTGGAGACCCTTGCGGCGTCGGCGACGCCGGGGGAAATGGTGGCACTTGCATGTGGCTGGATCAAGAACCGAATGATCCTCTGCATCAACTAATCTTGAGCTTCCATTCATACGCAGGGAAGTATTGTTCCACCGTCTCATGTTGGACTGACAGCGTCCTTCCCGTCGCCGCCAACGTACCTGTGGTTACTGGCGAGTTGGGGGAAAAGGATTGCGCTACTACTTACATAAGCGCCTATATGCAATGGGCCGATCAGCATGATATTTCGTACTTGCTTTGGGCGTGGGAGCCTGGCCATCAGGACGATACGACAAGCACAAACTGCTCTAATCAAAATCTGCGTCTAATTTCAAATTGGAATGGAGCCACGAATACCTTGGCTCCTGCCGGAGCGGTCTTCAAAGCACACCTTAACTCACTTGCGGAGAGTGGAGCTTTGAGCAAATGACCGATTGCGTCACGAGTTTCTCAACAGCCATCGCTTCGACGCTCTGCTCGAAGCCCATGTGCTGATCGAGGACTGGGGAATCGACTACACATGAACCTCCACACGGTGCGCATGGCTGGCTCAATCGCTTTCAGTTGCTCCAAAGGCGGGCGTCAACCGACGTTGTGTTGAACCATTCTAGTGTCCCGGAAGGTTGAAGCGCCGTGAAAACTGCATCATGCGCCGGCGTTGATGGCGGCGCAGTAGGAAGCCAGTCGCTCGAGGATCTGCTCGGCGGATTTGCTCCACACGAACGGGCGTGGGTTCTCGTTCCAGGTGGCGGCCCAGTCCAAGATGTCGGCGGCCAGTTCTTTGACGTTGCGATGCGCCGAACGCTTCAGCTTCTTGGTGGTGAGCGCGGAGAACCACCGTTCGACGAGGTTCATCCACGACCCATACGTCGGGGTGAAGTGGAAGTGGAACCGGCGGTGGCGCAGCAGCCAGCGGTGGACCTGAGGGGTCTTGTGGGTCTGCAAATTGTCCAAGATCACGTGCACGTCGAGCTCGGCGGGGACTTCGCGGTTCACCTTGTTCAAAAAGGCAATGAAGTCGGCGCTGGTGTGGGACTTGCGGATGTCGGTGATCACTGTCCCAGTCGCCACATTGAGGGCGGCGAAGAGGTCGCAGGTGCCGTTGCGCTCGTAGTCGTGGGTGGCCCGGGCCGGGGTGGTCGGCAGCATGGGCAAGGTNNGGGCTCATGTAGAGCCCGACCAGGTCGCGAATCTTTTCCACCAGGTCAGGGTCGGGCGACACCTTGAAGCTGTCCGCTCGCCACGGCTTGAGCCCGAACGCCCGCCAGATCTCTCCCACCGTGGTGTGGCTGATCCCGTGCTTGGCGGCCAAGGCGCGCGTCGACCAGTGCGTGGCGTCGGGCGGTGCGCTCTCGAGCGTCTCGACCACGATCGCTTCGATCACGTCGTCGCCGATCGTGCGGGCCGCCCCTGGGACGGGGGGCGTCGACGAGGCCGTCGAGACGATCGGCGGCGAAGCGGTTCCGCCATTTGCCTACCGTCACCGCGTTGCAGCCCAGCTCGGCCGCGATCTCGGCGTGGGTGGCTTCCCCTGCCGCGCAGGCCAGCACGATCTTGTATCGCAACGCCAGCATCTGCGACGACGAATGCCGGCGCGCCCAGCGCTCGAGTGTGGCGCGTTCCTCGGCGCTCAAGGTGATCTCGACGGTGGGGCGTCCTCGACGGGCCATAGCGTTCCTCCGATGTTGGCGTATACCACCGGATCAACGCGGCCCAAACCAGAAAATTCCCGCTCAGACAAGATTTCTTGGCGCTTCAACCTTCCGGGACACTAGTCGCCAACCCTTTTCCTCACCCTTTCATGTGGGCAACGTAATCCCTTGAATTAGCTCTGCGTAGAGAGCCCGGGTCCTTTCCCACGTGTGAACGTCGATATGGGAGCTTGAGCGGAGAGCCAACGCGGACACGATCCCATCAGCGAGTGCGTCCGGATCAGCAGGTGGTACGAAGACAGTGCCAGAGTAGTCAGCTGCTGCTTCTGAAAGCCCACCGACATCCGTAACAACCACCGGGAGGCCTCGTTGCATGGTTAAGTGGAGGGGGCCGCTAGCAGATGCTCGGCGATACGGTAGAGCAACTATATCAGCACGGTTGAAAAATCCTGGCAGCTCCGCATCCGAGACATAACGATTTACGAATTCAATGTCTTCGGCAAAGGGGCTCGCTCGTATCTTTTTGCCCGGAAGGTGCCACCCTTCCCAAGTCTCACCGACAACGATAAGGCGCCACCGAATCGATCCGTTTCGCTGTAGTCGATCGAAAGCATCGACCAGGTCCTCGGCTCCCTTGTATGGTCGTATCGTACCGAAAAAGAGGATCGTCACTTCTTCGTCCTCCCCCCCGTGATCCGGCCGGACCGCACCTTCCGAAGGTATATCCTTCGGCTCCCCACCTTTTTTCATGGAGTATGGGCCATGGGGAATCACAGTCACCTTTGCGGGGTCGAGCGTGAACTTCGCGCACAAACGTTCCTTATCCCAATCTGAATGAACTACAAAGTGATGTGAGGATCGGATGAGACGGAGCAGTCCAGGCTTGACGATACGCTGGACGAGAGGGAGTCCAGCTTCGCCCGTGTCTTGGTCTTCGTGGAATTCCAAGACGATGCAGGCGCCGGAACGACGGGCCACTCTAAGCAAGTACAAAAATGAATGCAGTACGGTCCCCGTCCACCATTGGAAGATAACGACGTCCGGATGGCGTTTCCGAAGAAACCGACCGCCTCTGAACAAACTCGGGAAGACGAACCAGTCCACTCCATCAAAAGTGGGAACAACGGCCGACGTACTCATATCAGAAATCGGCGCACCCACTCGGTCTCGCCCCGGATAGAAGCGGCGTGGGATAAGACGCCGCATAAGAATCACCGAGACGTCGTACGACTCTCGGAGGGCGTCAGACAGGCAGTACGTGTAATAGCTGATCCCGCTTATGAACTGCGTGCCGGATCCTACGACACAAATGCGGAGCCGATGCTCTGCCGTCGAGTTACTTGTGTCATTCATCCCGCTTCGGAATATCCTCACAGCATGTACCCTTCGAAACCCCATTGAGACCGGATTTCGCTGACGTCAAGCGACTCAGCGATAGGAGGTATGTTGTGCGAAATCTCACCTTTCGATTCGGGGGCCCTCTCCGTTCCGGAGATGCAGATACCTCAATATATAATACCTCGCGAATCTGGCAGAGTTGATTGGCGGACGGAGTCAGGGCTGACCGGATCGCCAATGACCAACTTCTCCGTGGAGCTTCGGCGACTGCGCGTATCGACCACTGGGTGCCTGAACACGCCATCTGATCTCCGTCGCGCCGCGAATGTCAGGGGTCGACGCTATTTTCATTCGGACGCAGCCCCAGCACGCCCGCTTGGTCGGTGATGACGTGAGCGAACCCCCCGCGCTGACAATCGCTGTGCGAAATCGCCAGCCCCGGTCCGCTTACCCCAAGACTTTCGGTGGATCGAGGCTAAATCGATGAAGAAACCGTCTCAAAAAGGTTGACATGCACCGGTTGCATTTAGACGCTCAGCGGATAGGTGACG
>PMLV01000331.1 GCA_003160635.1 Acidimicrobiaceae bacterium
ACACTGGAGTGGGCTCTGCGACAGGTCGAAACGCTGAGCCGCTCCCGCTGCCGGGAAGTGGTTGAGTGCCGGTTCTCATCTCGTCGAATGGCAGCTGACCACATCTCCCTCTACCGCCGCACGATCGACGGCAGGGAGGACTGCTCGGACACCGATCGCCCAAGGCAGGCCGCCCGCAGGAGCCCAGGGGTTGAGGTCGCTCTCCACAACCATCGCTCGATGAAGAAGTCGGGTTCGGTGTCTGTGACTTGAACGTCGGTGCTGAAGTGCGACAGGTGTCGGGATCGTGGCGCCTGCTTCGTTATCCTCCGTATGAATGAATATCTCTGCTGCTGCTCTGAGAAGCTCTAGCGGGCGCTCGTGAGTAGGCATGTTCTCGCTTTCGCGTTCGTGGTAAGCCGGATGCCGTACCCTTTGGTCCACCACGATCTCTCGCCACGCAATCCACAAGGTGGAAACACATCTCTGACCTGGTCTACGTATCGGAAGGTGATTGACCGTTGACACAAGCGTGGGCATACGGGGGATCACCCAGCATTGGGGCCACGGGGACAGTGACGCTTGTGGAGGGCACTACCTTCTGCATATGCGCTCGAAGCGGTGACATCCGCCCCGGAGCCGAGCACGGGCTGTTCTTCCGGGATACGCGGTTCCTCAGCCGCTTCCAATTGACCGTCGACGGACTTGAACTCGATCCTTTGGGTGCGCAATGTCCGGCACCCTACGCCGGCACGTTCATCGCCCGGCGACCTCCAAGGGCCGGCACCGCGGACAGCACACTTCTCGTTGTGCGCCACCGATACGTGGGTAACGGCATGCGCGAGGACATCGTGGTCCGCAACCTTGGCAGAGAGACGGCTGGTGTCATCCTCTCGCTCGAGGTCGACGCCGACTTCGCCGGGTGGTTCGAAGTCAAGGAGGGGAGGGCCCGACGGCGCGACGCCATCGAACAGAGCACCGGCACCTCAGATCTAACCATGAGCTATCAGTTCGGCGCCGACAGTCGCGCGGTGAGGGTGTCTGGGGATGAACAGGCCAAGGCGGTGCCCGGCTAGATCACATGGCAGCTCGTGGTGGCACCTCGGGCGGACGTGACCGTGAGCGTGCAGGTAATCCCTGCGCTGGACGGGATCGAGACCCCTCCTCGATACGGGCCCGGCCAGCCCATTGAGACCAGCCAACCCGCTGCCCGCCACGAGGCCTGGCGCCAGGCCGCACCCTTGGTGAGCACCCCCGAAGAACGACTCAGCTCCTTGCTCGCCACCAGCGCCGAGGACATCGGTGCGCTCCGCATGTTCGACCCGGACCACCCCGATCGTGTCGTGGTAGCGGCAGGAGTCCCTTGGTTCATGACCTTGTTCGGACGGGATTCGCTCCTGACCAGCTGGATGTTGCTCCCCGTCGACCCGACCGTCGCACTGGGAACCTTGCAGACGCTGGCACAGTTGCAGGGCAACCGGGTCGACCCACTCACCGAGGAGGAGCCAGGTCGCATCCTTCACGAGGTGCGTGCAGGTCTCGACGCCGAAACGGCTCTCGGCGGGGGCAACCTCTATTACGGCAGCATCGACTCCACCCCCCTGTTCGTGATGCTGCTGGGAGAACTACGGCGTTGGGGATTGGCGACTTCAGAGGTCGATGCTCTCATCCCACACGCCGACCGTGCTCTGGAGTGGATCGAACAATACGGCGATCGGGATGGCGACGGTTTTGTCGAGTACCAGCGGGCCACGGACCGCGGGCTAGTCAACCAGGGGTGGAAGGACTCTTTTGACGGCGTCAGCTTTGCCGACGGAGATCTCGCCAAGCCTCCGATCGCCCTCGCCGAAGTTCAGGGCTATGCCTACGCGGCGTTCCTCACCCGGGCACACTTCGCCCGCGAAACCGGGGAAGGGGACGTGTCCCGTCATTGGTCGGAGCGAGCTCTACAGCTCAAGCAACGGTTCAATAGGGACTTCTGGCTGCCGGATCGAGGTTATTTCGCCATGGCGCTCGACGCGGAGAAGCGCCCGGTCGATGCGTTGGCGTCGAACATGGGGCACTGCCTCTGGACCGGCATGATCGACGAAGACAAGGCAGCATCGGTCGCCCGTCGCCTCATGAGTCCCGAGATGTTCACCGGCTTCGGGGTGCGCACCCTCGGATCGACGATGGGCGCCTACAACCCCATGAGCTACCACAATGGTTCGGTCTGGCCCCATGACAACGCCATCGTGGCGGCTGGACTCATGCGCTATGGCTTCGTACCCGAGGCCCAACGCATCGTGCGTGGGCTGCTCGACGCGTCCGAGCAAATGGGAGGTCGACTGCCTGAGCTGTTCTGTGGGTTCAACCGACAAGAGTTCAACCTACCGGTGGCCTACCCCACGTCGTGCTCACCACAGGCGTGGTCCGCAGCCGCTCCGCTCTACCTCCTGCGAACGCTGTTGCGCTTCGATCCTTGGGTGCCCTTCGGGAAGGTCTGGTGTGACCCGGCCGTACCCGAGGGGTTCCTGCCACTGCGGGTCGACCGGTTTGACTTGGCAGGGAGCAAGGTGACAATCGATATATCCAGAGACGGATGGCACGTCGAAGGACTGCCCGAAGGCATGGTCCTGGAACCTTCCGCTCGCCGCCCGATCACAGCCACGGATACCGGGCTGCACTTTGACTCCGACTTTGACGTGTCGTAGTTGCCCGCACAGGCGGCAGACGATTTGACCGTCTGAAAGGCCTAGCACGTCGACTCCTGGCCGAGGTACTCGAGGCGAGACTGGATAGCCAAAAGGGTTGGAGGTGCCATTCCTGTGACCATCGCCCCTAGCGGCCAGGGGTACGCGCGTGGACCATGACAGAGTGGTGCATCGCATAGGAGCCAAATGGGCATAGACCGAGTGACCCCGGCGACACCGAGCATGGCGCTGACTCATCCGACCCGATCCCGTCGCCGAGCGGCGCTCTCAACCGAGACCTATGAAGCCCTTGTCTGTGACTGGGATGGCACCGTGGTGCCAGACCGCCGAGCCGACGCCACAGGCGCTCGGGAGCGCGTCGAGGCTCTCTGCGATGCCGGCGTTCACATCTTCATCGTCAGTGGTACCCACGTCGAGAATGTGGATGGTCAGCTCCAGGCCAGACCACGCGGTCGAGGCCACCTCTTCTTGTGC
>PMLV01000146.1 GCA_003160635.1 Acidimicrobiaceae bacterium
ACAAGGCTCGATCTCTGATCACACAGACGGGGATGTCGGCTCGAATACGCTTGGCAGGGCGGGAAAGTCGCCCTCCCTAACATTGCCGAGGAAGCACACTGACGCAGTGACAGCACCGACCGCCTGTCAGAGGGGATCGCCGATGCCGAAGAAGTCAACCATACTGGTGCGGAGGGTCTACGAGGACCGGGCGCCAGGCGACGGAACGAGAGTTCTGGTGGACCGGCTTTGGCCTCGCGGCATGACCAAGGCCGACGTCGACTTCGACGAGTGGTGCAAGGAGGTGGCGCCGTCGACGGAGCTGAGGAAGTGGTCCGCGCACGACCCGAAGCGTTTCGAGGAGTTCGAGCGCCGCTACAAGACAGAGTTAGCCGAGCCCGTAAGAGCAAAGACCTTCGACCATCTGCACGATCTGCTGAGACAGCAACCTCTGACGCTCCTCACGGCGACGAAGCACCTGGAGATCAGCGCAGCATCCATCCTCGCCGCTCTCCTCGGTGACTGATGATCGACCGCTCGGTGTGACCGCCGGCGGGCCGTCACACCGAGCGAGCATCCTGCATCGCGGCCATTTCGGCGACGCGCCAGAACTGCCTACGCGCCCTGCCGTTTGAGGTGTAGGGATCGCACACCGACTCGGCGATCTGTGTTTGCGAGATGCATCCGCTGTGCCCGATCAACGATCCTTGCGGTGATGATCGTCTGCTCCGGTAACAAGCACTGGGTCGTCCTCGGCGGTGACGCTGGCGTAGAAGGCAAACCGCTCAAATATCTTCTCAACCGCGAGCCCTGTGCGAGCACTATGGTCGGAATCGTGCGGTCCCCGGCGGATGACATCGACTTAGACAACGCCAGCCGCTAGCTCTGTCCGAGGTGGCCCTCAGGCCCAGGGTAGGAACGCTGCATCGAAGAAGGCCAGCTCCAGGCGCATCGCCCGCCGGTAGGCCGCCCGCACCGCGGACCCGTCATCGGCCTGTTCGTCGAGCAGCCGCTCCAACCGCGTGGTCAGCACCTCAAAGCCCGGGTCGGCGTAAGTCTGCACCCACTTCGCGTAGGGTCCCGCCGCATTCGCGTCCAGCGCCGCGCCAAGCCAGACGTAGAGCCGCATGCAGGGGGTCATTGCTGCGCACACCAAACCCACGCCGCCCGTCGCAGCGGTCGCGAGCAGGAACTCGGAGTAGGCGAGGGTGGCCGGTGCGGATTCGACGCAGGCCATGTCGATGCCCCATCGGGCGGCGTACGCCGCGTGCAGCCCGAGCTCCTCGCGGACCCCAGTGAGTAGATCAGCCAACGCAAGCAACGTGGCTGTATCGGGGCTGCGAGCCAGTGCCAGGGCGTAGGCGCGGGCGAATGACTCGAGGAAGAAGGCATCCTGTGCGACGTAGCTAGCGAAGACCTCGCGGGGCAGCGAGCCGTCACCCAGGCGCCGTACGAAGGGATGCGCAAGTGCCTCGTCTGCCAGGTCGGAGTTGTCCGCCCACAGTCGCATGGAAAGTGTCATGTCAGGGCCATGTCCCAGAACGCAACCTCGTGGGACAGAACCTCGCCCACCAGGTCGTCCTGCCCGTCCAGGATCGCCAGCTTACCGAGAGTGACGACATAACCCTCAAAGCCGGGCGCCGTCCAATGCTCCACAAACTCACCGAAGCGAAAGGTACCCGACGCGGCGGACGCCCATGCCAGCAGGTACACCCGCTCAAGGACCCAGAGCGCTGTCACCGCCAGTTCGTAGGGCGCGGCGTCCAACCGCCGCAGCAGCTCAACGTAGGCGACCGTCGCCGGCAGCGCCGGTTGCGGCAGGTCGAGCCCACGCCCTAGGGCCTGGACCTCGAACCAGTCCAGTTCCTCAACCAGCGCGAGACAGCCCCCGGCGAGCACCGCCTGAGCGTGGCGCGGCGCGCGGGCCAGCAGNNCTCGCGCACCGCTTCGAGAAAGGGATGCCGGATGGCGGCGGTCCAGAGATGGTCGAGCACCACCCGAAGGATAGGCCAGGCCTACGACCGGAGCGGCAGCGACCACGGGCCACGGGCCGAGCACGATTCAGCGCTTGAGCGCCGCGTCCCCGGCGAGAGACAAGCTTGGCGGCTACCGTAGCGAAACCGTAAATCGACCAGCAACACTTCGCTGTAGCTACTGCGCTGAAACGGGGCTGGCGACGAGATCGGCAAGCCCACCGGCGACCGCATTCATCTTGACTGGGGACCCGCGCACTGCGTCCCGTTCGGGGAACGGGATACGGATCATTCTGTGAGCCATCATCACCGGTTGCCTGATCGCCGCAAGCGGAACGGCATGCGGTACTGCTCAGCTGGTTATCGGACCGCCAGCCGGATGCCCGTAGACCGATCCGCTTACGGTAATCCGGCGATAATGGCCGGACGGTGAACGCTCGCCGCTAGACATTCGGCTTGCGGGATTCGTTTTCAGCGCGTTGGCCAGAGAGCGGGGCGCTGACTCTGTTCGCGAAAGGCAGCACTTCCGGCAATAGGACCACGTACAAGCGTCACGAGACCGGCGTACTGGGCGACTCTGGGACGCCCCGGTCGGTGAACCTATGGGGGCACTTCCCGCCTCGGGATCTTGGGGGATTACAGCCGATGTTCTGGGACCGGGCGGCGCCATCATGCTGACCTCGCAGGGCCGGCGGCAGGGGCGCCCGTGGGGTGCTACGAGGAACGGGCTCGAATCGCCCGCCGGGTACGGGCGATGGCCTTCTTGCGCCCGGGGTCGTTCGGATCGGCCAGGTCCGCCACCACGGCCGTGACGGGTATCCGGTTACCTCTGAAGCCAAGGATGTCGGCGGCAAGTTCTTTGTCCTTGCGCAGCCGGACCACGTCGGCGACGAGAGCTTCGGCGGCCCGGTGGTTGTCACCGTGGTGGAAGTTGACGACCACGAGCCCGGCGTGCTCGATGCCGGCGTAGCCGTCGGCGACGCTCCAGTGCTTCTTCGAGCCCTGGGCCGAGGTGCTTGTCGGCTCGGCACTGACCTCACCGAGAATGGCGCGCATCTTGTCGACCAGCGCGGCGTTGTTGCGGGCTGACTCGGCCAGGGGCTCACCGCTTATCCGGGCGAGGGCCTCGACAAGGTCGCCCGGTTCCGAGAGAAGGCGGTGCAGGGCAGCGCCGCCCGCAGCCTTGTCAGGGGATTGGCGGCGGGCGCGCCGGACGAAGAGCGGCTCGGTCCGGACCGGGGCGGGCGCCACGAAGACGCTGAGGTCCAGGTAGGCGAGAGGGCTATCCCCCTCGAGGACAACGGCCTGGGAGTAGTCCATCATCAGGTTCGTCATGAAGAAGTCGTCGGTGTCGCTCTTTCGGCCCGGGAAGGTGTACACAGCCGCACCTGCCGCACCGGCCTGCCGGTAGCGGCGAAGCTCGGGGTGGGTCCGGGGCGCGCTCTCCCGGGCCTGAGCGAGCGTGTCGTCCCGCAGGCAACGTGCCGCCAGGGTCAAGGCGTCGGCTCGAGCCAGCATCGCCTCGATAAACGTCGTCTTCCCGGAGCCGGGCGGCCCTCCGACATGGACGTACGCACGCTCGATCATGGCCCACCCGCACGCCGGAAGCGCAGGAGGATCGTGGTATCCAAGGGGCTCGCAGCATCGGTCTCGACCGCCTCGAGCAGGCATGGTCCGAACTCCTGGCCGCCGATCTGCACCGTCACGGCAGTCCCGCCTATCGGTACCAGAACGCCCTCGGCGAAGAGCTGGACCACGGCCGCCGCCTGCGTCGACACGACGAGGTGATCCGCCTCGACCGAAGCCTGGTGGCGATGGGCGGGGAAGGAAAGGGAGGAGAGCGTCCCGGGCATGTCCGTGCGAGCCTGGCGGATGCGGACCTCATCGAGGTACCTTCCGCCGATCGCGATCCGGACGTGGCCTCCCTGCCGCGGTGTCACGACCGAAGCCTACGTGGGGCAATCCGGAGATAGGTGCGCTGGGCGGACATTGCTCACGGAAGGGTCCGATTGATCCGAGCTCTGTTCGGCACGGTCGAGGATCTGCTTGACGCGGCTCCGAGAGATGCCGAAGTATCGCGCTATCGCCGTGAGTCCGGCGCCCGACGCGTGCATGTGCACCATCGCCTCGTCCCGAGAGGACAGCGGACGAGGGAGTGCCAAACAGGAGAGCGGATCGTCGGGCCCGTGGCCCCGCTCCACCAGTGCCCGCTTCAGGTCCGCCACGCTCTTGGGGCCCACATTCGCCACTCCGAGCAGGTCTGGTTCAGAGAGGTTGCGGGCCTGACCGACCGTCGTAATTCCGGCTCGGCGCAGAGCGTCCAAGGTACGGTTCCGGAGGACGAAGATATTCAGCGTATCTCCGGCCTTCCCTCTCCGTCCCGATGCCATGTTTTCCTCCGCCTTGCCCCGCCGCTATCCGGCTGGGTTGGTCATCTGGGTGCCCTCGAACCGATCGAAGTCACGAAACTAGGGCGGATCCGACCGCCACCGTGTCGCCGACCGGCTTGCGGACTCACCGGTGAATGGTCCTCTCCCGGCGCAGGAGGTCGCACCGGCCTCAGCAGCGAATAGGGGGCGCGCTGGCCGCCCACGAAAGTCATGCTTGCAGGTCGGCAAGCAGCTTGGCGCGGTGCTCTTCGAGCGCAGCTACCTCAGTTCGGAGCTTCTTCAAGTCGCGGTCGACCCGTGCTACCTCGGCCCTCGCGCGCCGCTGCCGATGGTCCCGATCGCTATAGGTGCTGTCCATGAGCTCCTCAACCTCGCGCCGCAGGAGCCTCAACCAGGGATTGCCGTGGATGACGCCGACTCGGTGCTGAAGCTGACCGGCGTCGATTGCCGCGAGGATCTCGTCCTGGGTCAGCCCGAACTCCTTGCGTGCAGTCTTGTCACTGAGCGTTGCGCCCTTCCGACTCCACTCTTCTTGCACGGGGCGCGTCCTTCCGTCTCCAAGGGTCGTCACTGGGCGGCAAAGCGTAACGCCATCTGGCAGATGTCCGTTTCGGGTTGCGACTCTCCCGCGCCCGACCAGGTCAGGTTCGGCAAAGACGTCGGGCGGATCGTTGCTGACAGCGTCGACGCGGGCGAGGCCGTATCCGGTGGGTTCTCATGCCTCTCACGCCGGTATGCTGGACGTATGAGTCCGGCCAAGCCAGCACGCTCGTTTGACGAATGGGTAGCCGAAGCTGGGAAGATCTCAAGAGAGCCAACACCCGATGATGTCTCGATCACACTCGACGGGACGCGGCTGGACAGCAAGGACAAGGTGCTCGCGTTCTTGGCGGACCTGGAAATCGAGCGGAGACGTCGCGCGGAGGAAGTCGACGCCTGAATCTGAGTGGTCACCAGGCCCAGACATTGCGGCCATCGTGCAAGCGCTGGAACGCCACGACGTGGAGTATGTCGTCGTCGGTGGGATCGCCGCCCAGGCCTAGGGCGCTCAGAGACCTACCAAGGACTTCGACTGTTTGATCCATCGAACAGCCGAGAACCTCGAAAACGTGGCAGCAGTCCTGCGGGACCTGAACGCTCGACTGCGTGTGCATGGGCTATCCGACGAGGAGTCAGCGGGACTGCCTATGCAACTCGACGGGATCGCAATCGGTCGTATGGAGATCTCCACGTGGCGAACCAGTGCCGGCGATCTCGATCTGCTCATTGACATCCCCTCACGAGACGGAAGCCGCGTCCTCTATGGCGACGTTGTCAGACGGGCGGTGATGCTAGTCGTCAACGACGAGGTGACCGTTGTTGTCGCCGACCTTCACGACATCATCGCGTCGAAGGAATGGGCGAACCGACCGAAAGATCGTGAGGCGCTACCCGAGCTTCGGAGTCTGGTAGCGCAAATGGAGCTCGATGAATCGCCCTGGCAATCCAGAGAACCACCCATCCGGCCGGAGCGCGAAGGACCTGGCCTCGGCTTGTAGGAATCGTCCGCGTTCGCGCAATGCAGGCGCACCTTGCACGGGGACACAAGTCCGGTGATCCACGTCAGGGGCCTTGAGTTCTGCCTCCTGCACCATTGGACCCGAAGACCGAAAGTGCCCCCGACCGCGCGGCCCTGTGGTTCCAGGCTGGGAGTTGGGAGCGAGACAGCGACCCGAAGGAGCGGTGAGCGCCATTGTGGCTAACGACGATCTCGGTGGTCCCGGCGTCGTCACCATCTGATTGCTGCCGTTTCGCCCCAAATCTCAGTAGTCGCTTTAGCGTGGCGACAGACCCCCTAGAAAATGAAGAACTGCAAAGAGCGCCGAGGCGGGGGTGGGCAGCGCCTGAGCGCAGAGTCGGCAGCGTCGTGATGCGCTCGCCGGCGACACCGGGGACAGCCCAACAGCGGGCGCAGAGTGCCGTCGACGAGCCGGCGGCTCTTTGCCCTGTATGAGGTCGACCCCAGCGCCGCATTCGGGCCGGCCGCCTCGCCGATCTTGGTCACCGATTCCCTTTGGCCACGTGCCGGTGGCGGCGAGGGTTGGGAACTTGGTGTGGGCTGGCGACCAGTTCTGCCGCCACGGACACCCCACGCGGTAGTTAACGCCGCTGGGGCCGCATTGCGCGTCGTTGCCGGCGACAGTCTGCCCGCTGGCGGCCACTGGAGCTTGCCTAGCGGCCCTGGGCTCGTGGCCGGGTTCGGCCGCCTCGAACGGGGCGCGCCCATGGCTCGATTTGAGCCGCGACAGCCAAGCATGTTCTGGCCGCCGCCTCATGGTCTGCTCGGACGGCAACCCAGGCTCCCATGGCCGCACTGGCGAGTAGCTCGGCGCGTTGCACGATGGTGTCGTTGTCGGTCGTCCCTGTCGTCGCAGTGGCGCCGAGCGCATGGGCGAAGGCTGACCGGTAGCGGTCAGCGAACTGGGCGCCACGGTGGGCAAGTGGTGGGACGCGCCCGGCGAGTTCGGTGATGCTGTTGATCTGCAAGCATCCCCGTTCTGACTTGGGGTCGCCGAACAGATCGGCGAGCGCCCTGAAGAAGCCGGCGGCGTCCTCGAGCCCGGCGCCTTCGGCTTCGACTGGACCGAGCATCACGTCGATAAAGCCGTGCTCGTACTCATCTAGGGCTGCCTGAAAGAGGCCCAGCTTGGTCTCGAAGGTCCGGTAGAGGCTCGATCGGTTCAGGCCGGTCCCATGTTCCAGGTCATTCACGGAGGTGCCTTCGTAGCCGCCGTCCCAGAACACTTCCTTGGCGGCAGCCACAACCTGCTCGTAGTCAAAGGCCCGCGGTCGTGCCATCGACCCATCTTGCCAGGTTGGGCGAAATATGCAACGCTCAGTTCAGTACTATTCTGAACTAAACGGTTCGGAACTATGCGGGGTGTTCGGCGCCGACTCTCAGTAAGTAAGTGAGCGAGAAGGACAAGCGTTTGATGATGCCAACTGTGCCGCCCTGGGACCTGGTCGCAGAGCAGATCCCCCATGTCGTGTGGGTGACCGACGCCGAGGGATCTCTCGAGTACCTCAACCGGCGAGGTTATGACCTGCTCGGGTTGACACCGGAGGACATGTCGGGCTGGGGACGGCTGCGCGTCGTGCATCCCAACGACGCTGCGAATGCCCGTGATACCTGGGAGAGCGCTATTCGGGACGGCACCACTTATCAGGTGGAATACCGGGTTCGCACCATAGCTGGCGACTACCGCTGGATGGTCGCCCAGGCTCTGCCCCTCCACGGGAGCGACGGGCAGATCTTCGGATGGGCGGGGACATTAACCGATGTCGATGACCTCAAGCGGCTGCAGGGTCAGCTTGGGGGCGCCCGCACCCCGCCAGCGGCGTCACTGGCGGTCTTGGAGGCTCTCCAAGTGACATCCCCGCTCGGCATTGGCTTCGTCGACCGCGACCTCCGGATCGTGCACATGAACGAAGTTCTGGCGGGGCTCAACGGGTTCTCGTCCGAAGACGTCGAAGGCCGCATGCTCGCCGAGGTCTCTACGATCTGGCCCCAGGTCGAGCCGGTGTATCAACAGGTGCTCGACACCGGTGAGGCTGTCGCCAACGTGAGAGTCGAGCGGCGGACTGCCGACGGCCAGTCATCTCAGTGGCTCCACAGTTTCTGCCCGGTGCGGGCGGAGACCGAGATGACCGGGGTCGTCATGGTGGGGATCGAGGTCACCGAACACTGGCGTGACGAAACCTTCCGGTCGGTCGTGTTGGAGAACGTGGTCGAGAGCCTCAACCTCGCTCAGCTCATCGGCGGCCTCGCGCACGATCTCGACGACCGTTTCGACAACATCCTCGACCATCTCGATAGCGAGGACGTCGCTGCGGCCCTCGGTGACGATACGAGCGCGCACCACCCCCAGGCGGCCAACGTCGGGGCGGTGCAACCTCATCTCGACCGCCCGGGCCAGCAGAGATCCGAGCTGACGTCCCGGGAACTGGAGGTGCTCCACCTTATGGCATTGGGTCTGACCAACAGAGACATTGCCACCCAGCTCTACCTGAGCGTCAACACTATTCGGGGTCATGTCCAGCACATACTGGACAAGCTCGGCGCTCATTCCAAGCTCGAGGCCGTCGCCATCGCCGCCCGCCAAGGTCTGGTTCACCGCCAGACGTGAACGTGTTGGCACCACACCGAGCCCAGGTTTGCTCGCCTGGCTATGGGAAGCATGCATTAGCGCCTCGTGGACATTTGGGATGACAGACCTGTGTTGCTCACCTCGATGGGGGCCGTGCACAGGCCCTGGAAGGTTGTGCTCGCCTTGGCGAACGTGCTGGCCGGCCTGGCCGCTCATAGCTTGGGCTGCGATGTCGTGACGTGTTCCCGGACCCGGCTTGCCATTGCCTGGGATGGCCGCCGTACTCGGTGGTTGGGCGGTGACGGCGCAGTACAGGACGTTGGGACCGCCGGTGCCGTCGGCTACTTCCCCGATCGACACCTCGTCGCTGGCCTCAAGCCCGGGCCGTCGGGCGCGCCGCCGGCGGAGGGCCAAACACGGACGGCGTGGTTGGTGGGTGCCTGGCGGGGAGGCCGGCAGGAGCGCGCTCTGCTCGTGACCGTCGGCGTCTGTTTGCCCCTATAGCCGCCGAAACAACGCGAACGCATCTGTTGTGTCTTGGCGCCCTGGTCGATAATTCGCTTAGCTGTCCTTGATGCCATCTTCGACCCCGTTGCCGGTCTTGGCGCCCGTGGCACAGAACCGAAGACGGGGGGGGCGACCATGAGATCAACCGCTGCGATGAAAGCCTGCTCGGTGAATAGACGTGCGTTCGGAGGCGACGGCTACCTCACGAAGCGCTCCGCAGGAAAGAGCCATGTGACATGGTCGACTGCTGGAGTGGCACGAGCCCGATCGCTGACACTGTGATGGCCGCAGCAGTCGCCATCGTCCAAGGACACGTAGCCGCCGATGCCATCGCCGGGACCGGCACCATGAAGGCTGTCTGATGACCGCTTATTCACCGTCGGTTGGCGAGTCGAAAGGACCCGGTCGTGAAAGAGCGCCCGTACGCTCGCTGAGCGACTCGGACTTTCAGATAGTCGCCGAGGCAATCCCGCACATCGTGTGGATCGCCGCGCCGGGCGGGGCGACGACCTACTTCAACCAGCAGGGTTGCGAGTACACCGGGTGTCCGCGCGAGGCGAACGACGGCTGGGGCTGGGTGGCGCTCCTGCACCCAAATGATGCCGAGCCGGCCCGACTGGCCTGGGAACACGCGGCGCGAACGGAGGACCCGTTCGCGATCGAGTTCCGCATCCGCCGCTTCGATGGCGCCTTCCGTTGGCACTACGTTCGCGCCCTTCCACTGCGCGATGCCAATGGGGAACTCACGACCTGGATCGTTACCGCCACCGACATCGAAGACCAGCGGCAACTGGAACTGTCGCTACGCGCCTCGGAACAGGAGGCGATCGAAACCCTCGCCGTCCTTCAACAGATCCAGTCGGCTGCTCCCTGGGGGTTCTGTTTCGTCGACCGGGACTTTCGTATCCTCCGCATCAACGAGAGTCTCGCTCGGGTCGGCGGCATCTCGGTCGAAGAGCACCTGGGGCGCACCGTGACCGAGCTGGTGCCCGCCTTGTGGTCCCAGATCGAGAACGCCTATCAGCGGGCACTGTCGGGGACGGCCGTGGTCAATCTGGAGGTGAGCGGACCGAGCGCAGAGCAGCCCGGACGGACGCTTCACTGGCTGACGAGCTACTACCCGGTACGTGTCGATGGTGAGATCATCGGCGTCAGCAACCTGATCGTCGACATCACCGAACGAAAAGAGGACGAGGAGTTCCGCGCCGCCGTCATGGACAACATGGCCGAGGGCCTCATCACCGTGGACGGCGATGGCTGCGTGAAATACATGAACCACGCGGCCGCCAAGCTGCTCGGCTGGACCGAAGACGAGCTACGCGGCAAACCCATGCACGGCGCGATCCACTTCCAGCAATCTGACGGCACGTTGTGTCCCGATGAGGACTGCCCAATGCTCAAGGTCCGATCCGAAGGCTTGGACGTCCGGGTAGCGGACGAGACGTTCACCCGCAAAGATGGGACCACCTTCCCGGTCGCGTACTCCTCCGCCCCGGTGCGCGTCGGCTCCGCCCTGAGAGGGGCCGTCGTGGTGTTCCGCGATGTCACCGACGAACTGGGAGACACCGCCCAAGCCATGCGGGAGTTGACGAAACTCAGTTGGGTGGGACGCATCCGCGACGCCCTGGACGACGGTCGCCTTGTGCTCTATTCACAGCCCATCGTTCCCCTCGGCGACGGAAAGCCAAGCGAGGAGTTGCTGTTACGGATGATCGGGCCGTCCGGCAATGTGATTCTGCCCGGCAGCTTCCTGCCGGTGGCCGAGAAGTACGGACTCATCGGCGAGATCGACCGCTGGGTCATCACCGAGGCGATCGGGCTCGCAGCCATGGGGCGACGGGTGGAAGTGAACCTCTCCGCTGCCTCTGTCGACACGCTGGACATGCTCACCTTCATCGAACGCAAGATCCACGCGGCCGGCGCGGACCCGGCCAACATTGTGTTCGAGATCACCGAGACGGCCTTCATGCACGACATCGATGCCGGTGCCTCCTTCGTCCGAAGGCTGGTGGACCTGGGCTGCCGCTTCGCCCTCGACGACTTCGGCACCGGGTTCGGGAGCTTCACCTACCTCAAAAAGCTCCCCGTTGACTATCTCAAGATCGACATCGACTTCGTAAGAGATCTAACCACCAACCCCGCCAATCTCCATTTGGTCAAAGCCGTGGTCGCACTCGCCCACGGTTTCGGCGCCCAGACCATCGCCGAGGGAGTCGAAGACCAAGACACACTCGCACTGCTGCGCATCGAGCAGGTCGACTTCGCTCAAGGCTTCCACGTCGGACGACCCGCTCCGTTGCGCATCAGGGGCCGGCTCGAATGGAATTCCCCGCATTGAGCATCGACACCGGCACCGGCACCCGCGACGAGCGACATCCGTGTCTACCTGGCGAAAACACCTCGGTCGATGCGGACTTACGCAGAATTGCGCCCCCCGAACAGCAGGACGAGGTCGCAAGTCTGCGAGATCAGGCCGCGGGCGAGCGTGACGACGTAGCCGACAGCAAGATCAGACCGCAGATCTCCGTGATCGCACTGCAGATCTCCGTGATCGCACTGCGGAGACGCGAGACCAGGCTGCCGCAACGATTGGTATGGCGGGAGTGCGGGCATTTGACCGGCAGGCACAGTTCCGACGAGAGATCGCCTCCGACCGGACTCAATCCTCGCACGATCGAGCGGCAGGTGCCGACGAACGCTCTCGAGCTAAACACGACCGTAGTAGTGCCCTGGGGGATCGCGAAGCGGCTGCGAAGGATCGAGACCGTGCCTCCGTCGATCTTCTCACTGGGGCGTTAGTGCGGGATGCCGGGATCGCCCAGCTTGGACGCGAGATAGCGAGGATGCGACGGACTAAAGAGCCGCTCATAGTGGCCATCGTGGACATCGACTCCTATAGGACCGTCAATGGTGTCCACGGCCATAGGGCCGAGGCTGGAGATCGGATGCTGGTCGACCTCGCAGTGACCTTGAGAACCAGCCTACGGTCGTATGATCTGATCATTCGCTACGGAGACGACACGTTCATCTGCGCGATTACGGGCATGGACATGTCGGGCGCGGCGAAATGGCTCGAGCGTGTCGAGACTGCTCTACCGCAACACCCTGAGCACGGTGCGGTATCGGTCGGATTTGCGGAACTGCAACCGGGCGACTCGACCGATGATCTTGTCGCCCGAGCGGCTGCTGCACTCGACCGAGAGCGTCGGCATCGTAGCGATCAGACCGTTGGCGGGACGTGGAAATGTGGCAATCTGGTCGTCGACGAGCTGGCCTGTTCGACAACGCGCGCTGGCTCACCGGTTTTTCTCACGGCGACGGAATTCAGCATCTTGGTATTGCTTGCACGCAATCACACACACGTGGTGCCGAAGAGGCAATTGTTTAACCGTGTGGGGGGATACGGGAACGACTATCGCCTACTTGAAGTCCACATAAGCTCGCTGCGCCGCAAGCTCGAAGTGTACGGCCCGCGCGTGATCTTCACCATTCGGGGTACTGGCTACGTGCTTCATCGGCCGGCCCTGAGGACAGGCCTTGGCGTTCTTACCGTCGAACTTGCTGCATTTGCGAGCACTCTGTCTCTTCCCTCAAACCGAACTGCATTTATTCCGCAAGCCGAACGGGCTATGGGTCGTTTCGGGACCGCCGTTGGCAATGTTGGATGATCACCGCATGCGGATCGACCTGCGAGCTGTCGCCGGAGACCCGAGATACTCCAATCGATGCCTTCTGCCAGGAAATGAACCTTGCACCAGGTCTCATCTACCGATCACGATCGGATTCCATCGAAATGGAGAATGCCGGAGCCGACCCAGGAGCCGGACCCCGGCCAATCTCAAGGCCCTGGGAGTCACTTGTCGATCGACGACTTCGGGAGGGGCTAATCCTCAGCCCCTCAGAAGTATTCGCGTCGACGCGGGAAGGCAGACCGAGCGTTCGTCGACGGACTCGGCATCGACCGCACCATTTCGCGTTCGTCGGCGCGATCGTCGCCATCGCAGACGCTCTTGGCCTTGAAGCGACTGACGAGGACGTTGAGAACCAGGACCAACTCGCCAGTCTCAACACGCTCGGGTGCCGACGGCGACAAGCGTTCTACCTTGCCCGGCCGATCCCAGCAGCCGACATGAACCCAGTTCGTGGCCAAGTCATACCGCTGGCAGGTCGAGTGATTCGTTGAAGGGAGCAGCACCATGGAAACTACAGAAGGACCATCCAGGGTTGACAGGGACTCCTTTTCCGAGTTCGCCCTCAGTTTCTCTGAGACGGCGCGGAGCCTGTTCTCGGCTGGCAACGTCACCGACACCCTGGTCAGCGTGGTCGAGCTTGCCGTAAGCACCATAGAAGGGTGTGACTTCGCCGGCCTCTTCCTCATCGACACCGGCGTGGTCACCACGCCGGTGTACACCGATCCCATCGTCGTCGAGGTCGACACCCTGCAGCACCAGACCAACGAGGGGCCCTGCCTCGACGCCATCGCCCACCGGCTCATCTTCTACGCCGACGACCTGGGCAAGGACCTGCGCTGGCTCCACTTCGCCCCCCAGGCGACTAAGGCCGGGATACGCAGCGTGCTCGCCCTGCCCATCTCGGCGGACACCGAGCGCGGGGCCCTCAACCTCTACGCCCGCTACCCTTCCGCCTTCGGCGTCGTCGACCGGGCCAAGGCGGCCATTTTGGTGTCGATGGCCAGCCTCGCCCTCTCGGTCGCCCACTCCCACGAGGACGAGGAGCGTCGGGCGGCCAACCTCCACGCCGCCCTGTCAAGCCGAGAGACGATCGGCGAGGCCATGGGGATCCTCATGGAGCGAGAGCGGATCACCGCTCAGCAGGCGTTCGATGTCTTGCGCCGCGCCTCCCAGCATCTCAACGTCAAGCTCCGCGAGGTTGCCCAGAATCTGATCGACACCGGTGAGGACCCCGACACCGGCCAGAGCCGTCCCCGTGATTATGGAGAGGGGCGAAGTGGCTGAACTGCAAATGAAGGAGTCTGTGGTGACGTGGCACCTCGACGGAATAGGAGGAGCATGGCATTGCTCACCCGGTGGTCGCAACCGTCGAGTACAGCGGTCCGACCGGTGCCTGCAGCAGCAGGCTCACCGTCGTCTTCAATGAAGACCAGAGGTGACCGTTACCGCAAGGCGAACGGCTTATCGGAACACTCCAGATCAGAAGTATGAAGACTGTGGGGCGTCCCGCAAGACCCGCCCGCTGAGGATTCCGGGACGGGGATGTCATACGAGGCATGAGAGACCGCTTCTGGAATGTAATGCCCTGCCTTGAGCGGAACGTGGGCGCGCGCGAACGAGGGGTTTGTGGGCGAAGTCACAAGTTGTCTGCAGAATTTGAGGGTTATGCCGCCCTTTGTGTGAGGTCGACGTTGAAACCGAGTGCCTCGATCCGCCGTGCGAGCCGCTTCGCCTCAACGGCCGGATCGTGACGGCGCTCGAAGTAATCAGCACCGAGGTCTTCGTAGAAGGCACCGTTGGTGAGCAGGTGCCAGATGGTGAACAGCATGGAGTTGGCCACGGCCACGGCGCGGCCTTGTTCGGTCCGCGCCGCCGTGCGATGCGGCCGTACTGGGCGTTGTAGTACGTGCGCTTGGTGCGAGAGGCTGCCCGGGCCGCTTCGATAAGGGCGCGGCGGAGCCATTGGGCCCCATGGCGAGTACCTGCCGCTTGACGTTTGCCCGCGGATTCATAGCTGGCCGGTGCCACCCCAGCCCAGGCGCAGAGCTGCTCGGGGGTCGGGAACCGGCTCATGTCGGCCCCGGTCTCGGCCACGATCACCGCTGCGGTCGTCACAGAGATCCCCGGCACGGAGGTCACGATGGCGACCGCGGCCTCAAAAGGGACGAGCCGGGTGGTGATCTCCTCGGTCAGGGCCCCGATGGAGCGGTCCAAGAAGTCGATGTGGTCGATGATCTGACGGCAGACAATGGCGTGATGGGATCCGAAGTGGCCACTGAGCGCCTCTTGGAGCTGGGGGATCTTGGAGCGCAGCCGACTCTTCGCCATCTCGGCCAAAACCACCGGATCACGCTGGCCCGCGATGAGGGCCTCGATGATCGTCCGCGACGACACGCTCCACACCGAAGAGGCCACCGAGGTGAGCTTGAGGCCGGCGTCTTGGAGGACCTTCTCCAGACGTTGGATCTCCTTGCCCCGGGCGTCGACCTGGGTCTTGCGGTATCTGGTCAGCTCACGCAGCTCCCGGATCTCGGGCGGGGGAACGAAAGAGGGCCGCACCATCCCATGCGCCGCCACGTCGGCCAGCCATTCGGCGTCGGAGAGATCGCTCTTGCGCCCCGGCACGTTCTTGACGTGTTGGGCGTTGCAGAGCCAGAGCTCTTCGAAGAGACCTTCGAGGGAGTAGTACGGCGCCTTCCAATAGACCCGGTCGCCTCCATGGCGACAGTGTCCACTCCGGCGTCTGTAAGGAACTCGGCCAGCTCGCCCAGGCCCTTCCTTGTCGTCGAGAAGCTCTGTTTGGTCACGCTCACCGAGCCGTCGGGATCGACGAGCCGGCAACACGCCACCACCGTGTCTCGGTGCACGTCGAGTCCGCCGACGCGGTCTCTGATCCGTTTCATCACCATCACCTCCATCGGTTGTTCTCATATGAAGGCCGACAGGGGGAGAACCTGGCGAAGCGAATTCTGGGATTCGTGCTCGAAGCGACAGTTGATGGTCCTCCACGGTCTCCGCACCAGACTTATTTCGCGCACACAGCTGCAAGAACCGTCGGTGACCGCACCCGTCAGCCACCGCCAGCATTTCATCGGTTGCGGGTGACCGCCAGGTCATGGCGACTTATTTCGATTCTCTTGGGGGGTACCGGTAACCGGGTCTTTGTGGCGCCCTCAGCCACGGGAGCACCCACGGGGCAGGTGACTGTCTTCACAGTCAGGCCACCGACGTTGTGGTCGACGTTTCCGGGTACTACCCGTCAGGGGGCGGCAATGGGAGCGTGTTCAGCTCCGTCGGCCCCGCCATCCGCATTTGCATACAAGAGCGGGAGATCCGTCCACCCTGTCCGGACCGCTGTAGCAACGCGATAGAAAGGCGATCGGCCCGGCGAGCACTCCCGTCGTGAACGTCACTCCACCCGCTGCGGTGAATCCCACTGTGTCCAGCTTCCTGACCATCTTTCCCAACTCACCCCGACCCGTAGCCTCCGACCTCAATCTGGTGCCGGGAGACCTCAAGGGCAACCTCTCGATTGCCGCCATCTGTGTGAACGGAAGCATCTCGATCTACAACAACGCCGGAACGGTGGACGTGGTGATCGAAACGCCTCTGCTGGTCCGGCCCACCCCAGGGGAAGTCGAACGTGCTCCTCAGGGGCAGCGTGGAATGTACGCCGCCGGGGGTGAGACATCACAGTCAGTCACTACTTCCGTCCGGCGCCCGCCAGGTTCGGCGCCGGAGAATCTGATCTTCACGCTCGTGAAATATCTCCGACCGGCGGCACTCACGGTGTGGGAGAGGAAGAACTGAGCTGGAAAGACGTGGAACGTGCCATTTGCACAGTCCGGGGTGCAGTCATTCTGCCGGAGGACGCCCCGACCCCTGGCCGAGGTGGCGCCCCACTTCAGCCAGGTGAGATTCTCCGCCACCGCGTTGCCGTCACCACACGCCAGCACGATGCGCGCAGGTTTCACCCGCCCGGGTGAGGCGCAATTCCAATCGATCACAGGGAGCTTGGCCGAGCGACTGGCGGCGTCCGCCGCCTGCCCGCTGCCCCACCCGAAGAAGAGGGCGGGCGGCATGACGACGACCGCACCGAGCCACGAGGGCCTCAGGGCCGTCCCTCGCACATCAGTCGCTCCCATCCCCATCGTCGCCCTGCCCGTTGGTGCCATCGGTCTGCCACTTCTTCAACCAGCCGCCCAGTTGCTTGCCCAAGTCCTGCACATTGCCGGCCGTGCGGTCGAGGAACTTCGAGAATCGCTCTCCGTAGTGGGCAACCGCCGCGTTGAACTCAGCCGATGGGGCTGGCTCGTGCCCACGCCGTGGATAGTTGCCAGCCCGAATCCGGTCGTACTCACCGGACTGGACCCATTGCGTCAACTCCTTGACGCGACGCACCGCGATGGGATGTGTGAGGCTGAGCTCGGCCCAGAATCTCGTGTGGCGCGAAAAGAGATCCTCCTCGTCGTCGTAGTCCGCCGTTTGCTTGAGGAACGACTCGAGGCTCATGCCGGGTACCGCCCCGCCGGCCAACCGCATCAGGACGCGGCACGGCGCCAGAGGGTCTCCCATCACGAGTGCCGCTGCCCGATCGCAGGAGAGCTCGGCCGCCCGCGACCACTCGAGGAGAGCGAAATACAGGCCGCGAATAGGAAGGCCGAGGAGGAGGGACTTCGGAAGGGCCCCCTCCATGAACTGTTTGAGCAGCAACAACGCCGTCGAGTAGTAGTTGTGCTCGGAGAGCACATGGCCGAGTTCGTGACCCAGAACGGTCTGAATCTCGTCGGGCGTATACGATCCGATCAAGGACGAGTTGACCACCACAATCGGTGTCTTGGCTCCGATTGCCATGGCATTCACTGCTGCGTTGTTGATCATGTACAGGTCGGGCACCGAGTCAAGGTCGAGAATCGACGTGCACTGGACGTATCTGGTCCACACATCAGGCACTTGATCGGTACCCAGCCGCACTGCATTGCCCATGACCATCTGACGTAAGCGGCGCTCATGCCCCAGGTCACTGAGGCGTTTGATGACCTTGTCGAGCAATGGCACCGAATGGAGCGCCGACGTGGCGGCCCGGTCGGCGGGATGTTCGTAGGCCTTCGCACTTATCTGTTCGAAACGGTGCGCCAGTTCAATCGCCATGGCCCTCTCCCCTGATATGCGTCACCCGACACTAGGGCGCTGTTGATTAAATCCCT
>PMLV01000144.1 GCA_003160635.1 Acidimicrobiaceae bacterium
CGTTGGTGGTGGTCGAACAGCAGGTTTCACGCGTGCTCGAGCTGGCGAGCAAGGCGGTGGTCCTGGACCGGGGGTCGGTGGCTTACGAGGGCGAACCAGCCGGTGCGGGCCGGGCGGTTGAATCATTGATGGCTCGGCGTGAAGCGGCCGCCGCGACGGCTGTCGGTCAAGTTGGCGAACCGACTTCTTGACTCGAGGCCATGTTCATCGAGTGCCTGGGCTGAGAGTTCGGTCCGAGCGACGACTTTTTCAGGGGGCTGCTGAGGAGGATCCGACCTCTGAGCCAAGCGCCAGCAGCGGATGGATCTTGCGGGTGACAACCCACCACTCGACTAGGAACGTGAGTCCCGGGACCAGGCCCGCGCCGCACATGACCAGGACCCAGATGATGTTGAGCCGCGTCTTGAAGGAGAGCACTCCCACGGCGATGAGGTAAACGATGTACAGGTAGCCGTGGGTCACTCCGAATATCTCGACCTCGAGCTTGCAGTGTCCGGTGGCGATCTTGATGCCCGTGAAGATGAAGAGCGGGATGATGAGCGTCCCGACGATATTCGCCATCAGCTGGTACCGGAAGAGTGCGCCCGCCACACCCCGCTCCGTGAGGCGCTTCACTGAGGCCTACGGGCGATGTGCGTTTCGCGTTTCCGCCAGGTGTTCCCTCCGCTGGTCGCCAGGGCGGCAAGTCGGGCGTTGTAGGCCGCCAGTTCAGGATCGTCATCGTCGGGTGTTGCGGCCCGTGCGGCCCGTGCGGCCCGTGCGGCCGGCGTGGCCGCTGCGGTATGTGTGGCCGGTGATAGCGGTCGTGGCGTATCACGCGTGAGTGCCATGGAGGGTATTGCCGTCGGAACCGGAGAAGTGGCGTCGGGCGATGGCGTCGTCGTTGGCGCTGGCGCTACCGTTCCGTCATCGGGTGGCGCTTCCGTCGTCAGGTGCCGCATTCCCTTGAGCCCGACGGTCTCGTAGTCCGTGTGTAAGAACTGCCACCAAAAGTAGACCCCGACGACGGCGAATACCGGCCATTCGAACGTGTAGAGGTAGCTCAAACCATTCCCGTCCTCGGCCCGTGTTATCTGCCACCAGGTCGCAGCAATGCAGAAGGGCACAAAGAGGAGACACCCGAGGTGCAAGAACGCGGCTCGTTTGGAAAGCCACCGTTCGCGCACGCCGTTGATGTTACCGGGCACTACGCAGCAATGGAATTCGCTGCGGGCCTGGACCGTGACGAGCTGGGCGGGTGCTCGCGCCACCCTCGGGCCGGGGATCCATGCCTCCGATTTCCCAAGGGAGCGCTGCTCAGTCTGTGCCGCTGGCCGCCTGCGATTCCGCTCGTCGTTCGCGCCTTTTCCCCCGTCTGGTGGCGATGCGCAACTGCGTGGTCCGGGCGATACCAACCGTCAAGACTAAGAATGCACCTACGAGGGCCGCCCCGAGAAGGGCAACGGCCACGGACATTCGCCCGTTCGCCCCGAAGAACTCGATGCGAACGGAGCGGGTGTTCTGCACGATGAAGTCGACCAGTGCGATGCTGCGACTCGATGATGGACATGGCTGGGAACTTACCCAATTCAACCGCGGTTGTAACGAGGACCCGCATGCGGATCTCCCGCCGGCTTCGCAAGATGGTTCGATAGACGAACTATCTGGGTATCCTGGGGGCGTGACGAGTAACGCACAAAAGCCCTTAGCGCCAACGGCGAAACCCCTTCCCGGCCACGCCGTCCGGGACGTGGAGGCCGTCCGGGCGTTGGCCCGAGCCACACGTGTTCTCGAACGGGCGTCGGGCGAGCTGAGCCTGGCGCATTACCGGGTTCTCTCGGCTGTCGCGTCCGGCGAAGAGCGCGCGTCACGCGTGGCGGATCGGCTCGCCGTCGGCAAGCCCACAATCAGTGCTGCGGTAGAGGCGCTCGCACAGCGCGGACTGCTGGTTCGGACGGGAGTGGACGGAGACCACCGCGTCGCGGCGTTGCACCTGACTCCCCAAGGGGTGGCGCTTCTCTCGCGTGTCGAGGCAGAAATGATCCGTCGTCTCGAGGATCTGAGCGCACGGACGCCCGATGGCGCCCAATTGATGGAGTCGCTGGTGTGGCTCGGTGCGGCCATCGACGACCTGCAGGCGCAGCGAGCAGCTGAGCGGCGAGGGACATGATGGTGTCGGACGCCCTCTCCGTTACGGCGGCAGATCCAGGTTGGGTGCGCCGCCTATGGCGCTACATGATGCGGCATCGGCGCGACGTGGCGCTGGCCGTGACTGCGGCGGTGCTCGGGAGTGTCTGCCAGACCATCATCCCGCTCATCGAGCGTCAGATCGTCGACGGGGTCATCGTGTCTCGAAACTCTTCGCTGTGGCCGTGGCTGGTCATCCTCATTGCCCTTGCGATCGCCTCATTCGGGTTCCTCTATGTGCGTCGCTACCGCGGCGGGCGAGTGGCGCTGGGCGTCCAATACGACCTGCGCAACGCCATGCATGCACATCTTCAGGTGATGGATTTCGACAATCTCGACCGCATGCCCACCGGTCAGCTAGTTGCGCGATCCAATTCGGATTCGGCGCTCGTGCAGGGGCTCCTCAGCTTCTTTCCCATCATGAGCGGCAACGTTCTCCTGATGTTGTTCTCGCTCGGCGTCATGATCTACCTGTCGCCGTTGCTTGCCGTCGTCAGTGTGATCATCGCTCCGACGTTGCTCATCGTGTCGTACCGGATGCGCCGACGAGTCTTCCCCGCCACCTGGGACGGTCAACAGCGCGAGGGCGATGTGATCCAGATCGTGGACGAAGACGTCAATGGCGTGCGGGTCGTGAAGGCCTTCGGCCAGGAGCAGCGCGAGCTGGAACGGGTCGCCGATGCCTCGCAGACGCTGTATGGATCGCGGATGCGCGCTGTTCGCTTGCAATCCCGTTACCAACCGCTCCTCGAGGCCATCCCCACCATTGGCCAGGTCGCCATTCTGGCTTTCGGAGGCTGGCTGGCCCTGCATCACGAGATCACCTTGGGCACCTTTCTTGCCTTTTCGACCTACATCGTCCAGCTGGTTGCTCCGGCTCGCCAGCTGGCTGGCGTCTTGACGGTGGGCCAACAGGCGCGAGCGGGGATCGAACGGATCTTTCAGCTCCTCGATTTGAAGCCGGCCATTACCGACGCTCCGAACGCAGTGGAGCTGCCGCCCCTGAGGGGTGAGATCGCCTTTTCCGACGTGCACTTCGCCTACAGCGCCGGCGCCCCCGTGCTACAGGGGTTCGACTTGACGATAGGGGCCGGGGAGCGGGTGGCCATCGTAGGCCCCAGTGGAAGCGGGAAGTCGACCGTGGCCATGTTGGTGTCACGCTTCTACGAACCGGCCCGGGGGACCGTCTGTGTGGACGGGTGGGACGTGCGAGGGGTCACCCTCCAGTCGCTTCGCCATCAAATCGGCGTCGTTTTCGAGGATAGCTTTCTCTTTTCCGACACGGTGCGAGCAAACATTGCGTACGGACGCCCCGATGCGGCCGAGGAGGAGATTGAGGCGGCCGCTCGGGTGGCCCAGGCCCACGAGTTCATCCTCGAGCTTCCTCGCGGGTATGACACCGTCGTGGGTGAACGTGGGTTGACCCTTTCGGGTGGCCAACGGCAACGTATCGCGTTGGCCCGTGCCATCCTGACCGACCCTCGCATCCTCATCCTCGACGATGCCACGAGCGCCATTGACTCGAAGGTCGAGGAAGCCATCCACGAGGGACTTCGTGCCGTGATGGCTGATCGGACCACGCTGTTGATCGCACATCGGCAATCCACACTGCATCTGGCCGATCGCATCGTCGTCCTGGTTCAGGGGCGGGTGGTCGAGCAGGGGACGCACGATGAGCTGCTCGCGCGCAGCCCGGTCTACCGGACCTTGCTGTCGGGTATTGAAGAGGACCTGGTGCAGAAAGCCGGAGATCGGATCGAGGCACTTGCAGCGCTCGAACGTTTGACAGAGGGTGATGGCACCACGTCCTCGGCTTGGCAACCGAGCGCCCTTGTGATGGCAGGCAGTCCGACAGTGGCGCGGACGGTGGGCCCGCCGAGCATCGGAGCGGGGCTCGGTCGCGGCGGAGGGGGCTCGTGGCGACTCGGCCTCGCTCCTACGCCTGAGCTGCTGGCGCGTGTAGCGGCGCTTCCCCCGGTGCGCGACGCCGCCCGAGTGGAGTTAGGGAAGGAGTCCCAACACGACCGCCATTTCAACCTGCCCCGACTTCTCAATGCGTTCCGTCGGCCACTCCTGCTCGGCCTCGTGCTCGTGGTCATCGATGCGCTCGCCAGTCTGGCCGGACCGATTCTCATCAAGACCGGTATCGACAGCGGAGTCGCGAAGGGGTCGATGGCTGTTCTCTTCGCGGCCGCGGCCATCTTCCTCGTCATCACTCTTGTCGACTTGATCGATGAGATTGGTGAGACATTCGTCACGGGCCGCACGGCGGAGAGGATAATGCTCTCGCTCCGCATTCGCGTGTGGGCACAGCTGCAGCGCCTCTCGTTGGACTATTACGAACGCGAGATGGCTGGCCGCATCATGACCCGGATGACGACCGACGTCGATCAGTTCGAATCGCTTGTGGAGAACGGGCTGCTTTCCGCGCTGGTTTCTATCGTCACCTTTGTCGGTGTCGGGTGTGCGCTCCTGGTGATCAATCTCGAGCTGGGGTTGTGCACGCTCTCCGTTGTCGTTCCACTCGCTGTGGCTACCGTGATCTTTCGCCGCAAGGCGGAACGATTGTACGACCTTTCACGGGAACGCATCGCCATCGTCAATGCAGACTTCCAGGAAAGCCTCTCGGGCGTGCGAGTGTCGCAGGCCTTCGTCCACCAGGCGGAGACGATACGGCGCTTCCACGGCCTGGGACGCGACTACCTCGACTCACGCGTCGCGGCCCAGCGGCTCGTGGCCGTCTACTTCCCTTTCGTGCAATTTCTCTCGGGAGCTGCCGATGCAATCGTGCTCGGGGTGGGGGCCGGACTCATCGCATCGGGACATCTCACGTCCGGAGCTCTCATCGCTTTCATCCTCTATATCGACTTGTTCTTCTCACCCATCCAACAGCTCTCCCAGGTCTTCGACTCGTGGCAACAGACGCGCGTCTCGGTCGGCCGCATCGCAGAACTGATGCAGCTCGAGCCGCTTACGCCTGCCGCAGAAGATCCGACCATGCCGGGTCGTCTGCGCGGCGAGATAACCCTCGACCGTGTTCGGTTCGCGTATCCTTCGGCGGCACCCCGACCGGGCCTAGTTGGTTCACGTCCAGCCCCGCGCCGTGGGCCGAGAGACCCCCGTATGCTGTGGGCGCCCGACGCGGAGACATTTCGGCCCTCCGAGGCACTGCGAGGTATCGACCTACACATTGAAGCCGGCGAGACGGTGGCACTCGTGGGTCAGACGGGGGCAGGGAAATCGACCGTGATGAAGATGATCGCCCGTTTCTACGACCCCGATCACGGGGCCGTGCGTGTCGACGGTCTCGATCTCCGCACTCTCGATCTCCTCGGGTACCGGCGTCAGCTCGGCTACGTCCCCCAAGAGGCCTTCCTCTTCACCGGAAGTGTCCGTGACAACATCGCCTACGGCCGGCCGGAAGCGGGTAACGACGAAGTGGAGGCCGCCGCCCGCGCCGTTGGTGCGCACGACTTCATTGCCGGGCTACCGGGTGGATACCTCCACGAGTTGCTGGAGCGAGGGCGTTCTCTCTCGTCCGGGCAGCGTCAGCTCATCGCGCTTGCCAGAGCCGAACTCGTGGATCCGGTCGTCCTCCTGCTCGATGAGGCCACGTCGAACCTTGACCTGGCCACGGAGGCACGGGTCGCAGAGGCGATGCAACAAGTGTCGCGTAACCGGACCACCATCATCATCGCCCACCGGTTACAGACGGCGAGATCGGCCAATCGCATCGTGGTCCTTCACCAAGGCCAGGTCGCTGAGGTCGGATCGCACGAGGAACTGCGGATTCTCGGAGGGCGCTATGCCTCGATGTGGGACGCCTTTGAATTCAGCGGGCGAGGGACAAGTGCTGAGGTGACAGGACGCTGAGGAAGCAGGTCGCCTGCCGCGCGGGAGGGGCCCCTCAACCCTGTCCTGAGGTCCCCACGTAGCGTTCGAACCAATCGAGGGTACGGTCCCAGGCTGCGGCGGCGGCCGCCGCGTTGAAGACAGCCGGTCGGTCGTTGCAGTTGAATCCGTGATCGGCGTCTGGGTATTGAACGATCTCGGTCGGTACGCCCGCCCCGGCGGCGACCTTTCGAAGTTGGTCGACGTCGTGAGACGGGATGCCCTGGTCGAGATCCCCGTACAGTCCCAGCCACGGTGTCTTGAGTTGTGGAGCCTGCTCAATGAGAGAGGGCAATCCGAATCGCCCGTCAGCCACCCCGCCACCGTAGAAGGTCACGGCAGCGCCGAGCTTGCGGAGCGTCGCGGCATAGAAGGTGACACTCCCTCCCATACAGAACCCGACGATGCCTGTCCGGGATGCAGCGAACCCGGCCGCCTCGAGATGCGCAAACGAAGCGATGAGGTCAGTGGTGATGCCGTCGGGGCTGAGTTCCTTCATGACAGGCATGACAGAGTTGAGGTCGTCGTAGGCCAGGACGGGTGAGCCCTGTCGATGAAAGAACGCCGGTGCGACGGCATGCCATCCGGCTTCGGCCAGGCGGATGCAGATGTGCTCAATGTGCGCAGTCACGCCGAACGCCTCCTGGACGACCACGATGCCGCCTTTGGCAGTATCGCCCGGCGAAGCCTCGAATGCAGGCATCGGTCCGGCAGACGTGTCGATGGTGATGTGGGAATCGATGGTCATCGAGATACTCCTTTGGCTGTGAGTGACGGTGCGGCATCGATGGTGCTCTCATAGTGCTCGGGGAGGGGGATCTCCGGGTCGAACCCGTCGTCGACTGCGTGGACGTCCGAATGCACATACCTGTGACCCCGAGTCCAGGACGCGGCGGCGGCCAGCAAACTCGCCACTATGGCGAAGTCGAGCGCCGTGTGAAGTCCAGCCCTAAATGGAACAGCGATGAGGCTGGGGAAGAAGCTTCGCCCGGTGAGTGTGGCTTGTTGCGCCGACGTGAGTTGGGACAGGACTTGTGTACCGACCAAATGCTGAACCGGGTTGTAGCCCAAGAATGCGGCGAAGAGCGTCGAGACGGGCGGGAGGTGGGAGACACGGGTTGCCGTTTGCTGCGATACCCCGTGCGACACAAGTCCGTGATACAGGCTGGCCGGAAGCGCAGTGGAGAGTCCTGCGATGAGCAGGGTGAAGAAAATCCCGATCGATAGGACCTGTGCGGAATTTTGGAACGTGGTACTCATCCCCGACCCGGCACCGCGATGCTCCGGCGGGAGGCTGCTCATGATCGCCGCTCGGTTAGGAGAACCGAACATGGACATCGTCAGGCCCGTCAAGAGGAGAACCCCGGCAAAGAGCATGTAGGGGAAATTGATCGGCAAGAACTGGAGCAGCGCGAAGCAGATGGCGACGCCGATCATCCCTCCGGTGGCGAACGGCCGTGCACCGAAGCGGTCGGAGAGATAGCCCGAGAGAGGACCGGCGATCAAGAAGCCGGCGGTCAGGGGGAGCATGGCGAGTCCGGCCCACAATGGTGTTCGGGCGAAGTCATAGCCATGGAGGGGCAGCCAGATCCCCTGCAGCCAAATGATGAGCATGAACATCAGCCCACCTCGGCTCAAGGCGGCGAGGAAGCTGGCGAGGATCCCGGCGGTAAATGCTCGGATCTTGAAGAGTTGGAGGCGGAACATGGGCTGTTCGACCTTGGTCTCGATGATGCCGAACGCCATGAGGAGCAGAACGCCGAAGAACAGCGAGGCCATCACGAAGGGATTCGTCCACCCCATGGTGTCGTGCCGGTACGGCTCAATGCCGTAGGTGATGCCGATCATGACAAGGATGAGGCCAAGCGCAAAGGTGATGTTTCCAGGCCAGTCGATCTTGGCTGGTTGCCGTTCGCTGAGTTCGTGCAGTTTGAGGTAGCCGTAGATCGTGGCGAAGAGCCCGATCGGCACGGATACCAAGAAGATGAGGCGCCAGTTGACGGGAGCCAGAAGGCCGCCCAGGACCAGCCCTATAAACATGCCGCTGAATGCAGCCGCCGAGTTGATGCCCATGGCCATGCCTCGTTGTTCCGCGGGGAACGCGTCGGTGAGGATGGCCGACGAGTTCGCCATCAACATGGCGGCACCGACGGCCTGGAAGAGCCGCATCACGATCAGCCAGATCCCGGCGATGTGACCTGACATCCAGGTCACGGTGAGGAGCAGTGAGAAGAAGGTGTAAACGGCAAAGCCGAGGTTGTACGTACGGACGCGCCCGAAGATGTCGCCCAGTCGGCCCAGCGTGGTCACGAGCACGCTGGTCACGACCAGGAAGCCCAAGATCATCCACAACAGATAGAAGCTGTTCCCTGGCTGCAGGGGGTCGATGCCGATGCCCCGGAAGATGTCCGGCAGTGCGATGAGCACGATGGAGCCGTCAATCGTCGCCATCAGCATGCCGAGCGTGGAGATGAACAAGGCCGTCCACTTGTAGTTGTCGGGGAGCGGGGCGCCGGCGACCGGCCGGGCGACGCGTGAACGGAGGGCTGGCGCAACCGCATTACGAACGGAAATGCTCATCGAGGGAGCCAGGCCAGACGGGCTGCTCCGAGCTGCCGGCACGAACCGGGGGCGGGCCTACTCATTGTCCATGTCAGAGAGTTGACCTTCGAGAGCCCGCGTGAGCAGGCGCTGCAAGACGAGTCGTTCCTCCGTGCTGAGCATTCCCAGCACCTGATCCTCGACGCTGCCTTGCGCCAGTTCGGCCCTTTCCAGAGCGGTCCTCCCCTTGGCCGTGAGTTCGACGAGGTGCCTTCGACGATCCATCGGGTCACGACGTCGTTCGACATACTGCCGGGCTTCGAGATCATTCAGAAGCAGCACGCAGTTATTGGCATCGATGGACAGGGCCTTGCTCAGCGCATGCTGAGTGGCGGGGTGGTGGTCACGCAGGTAGGCCAGCGCACCGAGTTCCCGGATCGTCATGCCCAGCAATTCCGCGGTGCTTCGGCGATAGACGACCCGGGCCAACCTGGTCAAGAGGACAATTGGTCCCGTGGCGGTCTGTGTCTCCATCTGCCCTCGAATGCTACCTCAAACAGGGATCATCACGCAAAATCGGATTCTCCTTATAGCAGGGATGAATAGGCCCCGATGACCCCGATCCCGCGGGGTCGCCCCTCCACCTCCCGCCGGGGTGCCGGGGTGCCGTGTGTGCCGTGTGTGGCGGGGCGCCGTGTGGCGTTGGCTCGCGCTCCATCCATATACTCAATACCTGTAGGGGGTATATGGAGAGGCAGGTGAAGGATGGCGCATCCGGGCTACGTCGACGAGAAGGAAGCGGTCCAAAAGCGCTTGCGCCGTATCGAAGGGCAGGTGCGGGGACTGCAGCGGATGGTGGATGAGGACCGGTATTGCATCGACGTGCTCGAACAGGTGTCGGCCGCGACGCGGGCACTCCAGTCGGTGGCGCTTCAGCTACTCAACGACCACCTGGCGCACTGCGTCGCCGACGCCGTCAAGAGCGGCGGGGACGAGGCGAAGGCAAAGCTCGACGAGGCCTCTGCGGCCATCGCACGCCTGGTGCAGTCGTGATGCGGCGAGCACGAGAGGGCAGGCGTTCGCCGGAAGGGGACTGATGGCTGCCGTGTTGCTGGCCACCACCAGCTGGCTCGATCCAATCGGAAGAAGCCTTCGGGAAGGCTTCTTCATGTTCTGGGAGACGCTCTGGCCGCTCATCCTCGGGTTTTGCAGCGTCGGGTGCGGTGCAGGCGTTCGTCAGCCATGAGGCGATGCAGCGAAAGCTGGGAGACCACCGGCCGAAGGCGGTGCTGCGCGCGTCCGGTTACGGAGTGATCTCGTCGTCGTGTTCGTACGCGGCGTCCGCCATGGCCAAATCCCTCTTCGTCAAGGGGGCGGACTTCATCGCCTCGCTCGTGTTCATGGTGGCCTCGACGAATCTGGTCATCGAGTTGGGGATCGTGCTGGTCGTTCTCCTGGGATGGCAGTTCGCGGCCAGCGAGTTCGTCGGTGGCGTCATCATGATCGTCCTGCTCGTGACATTCGGCGGCCTCTGGTTCAGGGGCAAGGTGGTCGACGAAGCCCGCCAGCGTCTGGCTGCAGAGCAGGAGTCCGGCCATCACCTCCATGGGCCGCCGGAAAACCCCGCACTCCAGAGGGAGGGCTGGCGCCGGAAGTTGCGGTCGAAGGCTGGCTGGGCTGACGCCGCCACCTACACGATGTCCGACCTCACCATGCTCCGACGTGAGCTGGTGATCGGCTATGCCGTGGCCGGATTCCTGACCGTCCTCGTGCCGGGACGGGTATGGAATGCCGTCTTTCTCCACGGCCACGGCTTCTGGACGAGCGTCGAGAACGTCATCGTGGGGCCGTTGATCGCCCTCCTCAGCTTTGTGTGCTCCATCGGCAACGTGCCCTTGGCCGCGGCACTCTGGAGTGGGGGGATCTCGTTCGGTGGTGTCGTCGCGTTCATTTTCGCCGACCTCATCACGTTCCCGCTGCTGCTCGTCTACCGCCGCTACTACGGCACGCGTCTGATGCTGCGGATGCTCGCGTTGTTCTGGCTCGTCATGGCCACAGCGGGGCTGGTGACAGAAGGGATCTTCCGGGGGGCCGGACTCGTCCCCACCGCACGCCCCACCAGGATCGCACCCGACCACTTCTCGTGGGACTACACGTCGTATCTGAACATCATCTTCCTCGTGGTGTTCGGCCTCCTCTACTGGGCCTACCGGAACCGGGCCCGCCTCGGTGGCGGGGGCGGTACCGCGCTCGACCCGGTCTGCGGCATGCAGGTCGAGATTGCCAACGCCCCCGCATCCGCCGTCTACAGCGGAGATCACTACTCCTTCTGCTCGGATAGATGCCGCAGCCGCTTCGAGGAAGCTCCGACGCGCTCCACGGCGGGAGTGCGCGCCGCACCACCACCTGGTGGGCATCCGGTCGCCACGGACGTGGCGGAGTAGGTCCGGCCTCAGGGGAGAAGGTCTGGAGGAAGGGGCCAGCGGAACAGTTGCGCCGCGTTCTCGTGGGTCATCTTGCGCAGGTCCTCCACCGGGAGATGGCCCCAATACCGTCGGATGACCTCTTGGGTGTCGGGCCACGTCGAGTCGCCGTGCGGGTAGTCGACTTCGATCATGACGTGATCGATGCCGATCCGGTGGCGTGTGTCGATGGTCGAAGGGTCGTCGATGGTGCAGAACCAGAAGTTCCTCGCCAGGACCTCGGCCGGCAGGAGGCCCGAGGCGTCGTAGTCCCGCCCGTAACCCGAGCGATCGACGATGTTGTCGAGGCGATCGAGGAGCATCGCCACCCAACCGATGCCGCCTTCGCTCATGGCGATCTTGATATCGGCGAATCGGGCCGGCAGACCCGACCACAGCCACTCCGCGCACGCCGAAAGCGACATCTGACCGAAGAGGGTGGCACCGAGCGGAACCATCGGGCTGTCAGCCGACATGTCGGGCATGCCCGAGGACCCGACATGGAGCGAGATCACCGTGTCGGTCTCCTCACAGGCTGCGATGATCGGGTCCCAGTAGCCCGAGAACAGGCTCGGGAGATCGATGCGATGAGGCCGCTCCGGTAACGTCACCGAGCGGAATCCCCGGTCGGCATTGCGCCGGATCTCGGCCGCGCCGAGTTCGGGGTCGGCCAGGAATGTGATCCCGCACGGGATGATGCGGTCCGGATAGGGCTGCCACCAGGCCTCGTAGAGCCAGTCGTTCCAGGCCCGGGTGACGGCCAACCCCAGCTTGGGGTCACGGGCGGCCGAGAAGACCCTGCCGCAGAAGCCGGTGATCATCGATGGGAAGTTGAGAGAGGCCCACACCCCGTTGATGTCCATGTCGGCGATCCGCGCGTCGATGTCCCAACAGCCACGCCGCATATCCTCGAACCGAGTCGGCTCCACCTTCACATTCTCTGGGCGGCGTCCGGCCACCGCATTCATCCCGACCTGGGTGTAGACCCCGCCGTCGAATTCCCAGACTTGGTGCCCTTGGGCGTCCTCGATGATCTTGGGGGCGAACTCGGCCAAGCCGCTCGGGAGACGGCCCTCGAACATGTCCGGCGGTTCGACCAGGTGGTCGTCGACGGAGATCACCGTGTAGTGCACAGGGCGGGGCGCGGGGTCCGGGAGCAATTTGTCGTGTCTCGTGGTGATGGTCGGAGCCATCGGTTGATTCTGCCAGGCTGGACCTGTCCCTGCTCGAGCTGTGACTAGACCGAAGTTAAGGCCGTAGAT
>PMLV01000300.1 GCA_003160635.1 Acidimicrobiaceae bacterium
TCGGCCTTCCAATCCATGTACTTCGGGCAGACGAACCGCAAGATCCGTTCCTTCTTCAAACGGCTGCGCAAGTATGCGCGCACCGAAGGCGGCGCCATCGGCTTCATCGAAGAGATCGATGCCATCGGGGGAGCACGTCGAGGACAGGGAAACGGGTCCAGCGAAGGCATCACGGGTGTGGTGAACGAGCTCCTCGTGCAGCTGCAATCGTTCGACACACCCTCGCGCGGCCAACGGATCCAGAACGCCTGGATCGACATCTTCAATCGCTACCTGCCCGAGAGCATGCAACTGCGCAAGCCATCGCCCGTGCCGGCCAACGTGCTGGTCGTCGGGGCCACCAATCGCAAGGACGATCTCGATCCCGCGCTGGTCCGTCCCGGGCGTTTCGATCGCTCCATCTACTTCGGGCTGCCGGGCCGTTCGGCCCGGGCCGACATCGTGGCCTACTACCTCGGGAAGAAGGCGCACGGCGACGACCTGGACGAGTACGACGCGGTTGATCGCGTCGCTGGAATGACGTCTGGGTATTCGCCTGCCGCACTGGAACGCCTGTTGGACGAAGCATTGGTCATTGCACTCACCCATGGCCGCACGGCCATGATCATGTCGGACGTGGCGGAAGCGAAAATGCTCGTCGAGTTGGGTGTGACGGACGTCACGATCTATACCCCCGAAGAGCGGGTGCGCGTGGCCACCCACGAGGCGGGACACGCCACGGTCGCCTATTTCCTGGGCCGGAGTCGCCAGTTGGACGTCCTGTCGATCGTCAAGCGACGCGACTCTCTCGGCCTGCTCCAGCACTCGGACACAGAGGAGCGCTTCACGCAGCGACGCGACGAGATGAACGCCCTGTTGCAGATAAGCATGGGCGGACTTGTGGCCGAGGAGCGGTGGTTCGACGAGGTGTCGACCGGCCCGGCGGGAGATCTGTCGGCCGCCACCACGTTGGGTGCGCACATGATCGGGGCCTGCGGAATGGGTGAGTCGCTGATCTCCATAGCGGCCGCGGGCAACGGCATTTTCAGCGGAGGACTGGTGGAGAAGGTCCTGGCCGACGAGCAGGCACGCGCCGAGCTCGACGCGCTGCTCTCGTCATCGCGGCATGCCGCGATGACGATCGTCACCGAGCACGCGGTGGTGGTGGAGGCCCTGCGCGATGCCCTCCTCGACCGGGACGAGCTGGTCGGGAGCGAGATCACCGACGTTATCGCCGGCTGCCTGCTCGAGGTCACCGACCAGAGCTGATTCGGATGTCAGCGGGGACGGAGGGGTGAACCTCCGAGCACCCTGACCACGAATCTCCGTAATCGACCAGGCTCCCGGGCCCGTGCGGCCGCTCGTGCCTCGGCCTCGTGCCCCCGGGAGAGGGGACCCCCGAGGCGCCAATGCATATCCATCCCGTCACGTGGATAGCGCACGTACTGGCGCGTTGGTGGAAGGTTCTTCTTGGGCTTTCGAGGCCGCTTGCCCGAGGTACCCACCGAACCCTGTCAGGACGTGAGGTGGACGGTGTCGTTGAAGCCCCGGAGGATCCATCTCTCCGGTGTCAGGACGAGGCGGGCGATCGCGGTGTTATCGGACATGAGGAAGGCGAACGGTCTGGAGCCTGTGGCCAGCGCGAGAGCTTCGCCGATGGCGGCCCCGTGGGAGAACGCGACCACACGAGCGCCCGGGTGCGACATGGCGATCCGCTCGATGGCCCCCCGGATGCGGGTGGAGAAGGCCTCGGTTGACTCCGCACCCGGGACGACATCCCAGCGCTCCTCCGTCAACATCTGCACCGCCACCGGATCGGCGTCGACGACCTTCTGCCGGAACAGGCCCGCTTCCCATTCGCCGAGGAATACTTCCCGCAGATCAGGTTCAATCCGCGGGGCGAGGCCGGTCAGCCGGATCAAGGGAGCCGCCGTTTCGACGGTTCGCCGCAACGTGGTGACGTAGAGCGCATCGAACGTCAGGCGAGCAAGCCGTTCGCACACCAGTTCGGCCTGTTCGCGCCCGATGTCGGAGAGTGGCGGGTCGCCCTGGCCCTCGATCAGCTCGAAGTCCTCTCCCTCGACGGCGTCGGCCGACGCGCCGTGGCGGACCAGGAACAACTCGGTCGAACCCAGAGGCCCCTCGTAGGGCACCTGACTGAATCTCCGGGGGGTCGACATGTGGTCCGAGTGTAGGAGACGTCAAACTCGGATTGCCGCCAGGCTCATCGAAGTTGAGGCGGCACCTCGTCGTCGTCGACGACCTCGACGTCAATGATGGTCGGATCATTTTCGGGCGACTGCTGAGACCCCCGACCGAATCCGGGCGCAGAGTTCTGCCCGTCGCCGCCGAAAATGTTGAAGAACGCGCCGGAACCCCCCGGTCCGGCCCCGAAGTTGACCTGCAGCCTGTGTCCGGCCTCGGGGCCGAGCGCGTCCCACAGGGGAATGGCGCGCCGATGGACCACGTAGTTCTGCACGCCATAGGTCACCGCGAGATACAGGAGGAAACTGGCCGCTTCCAGATTGCCGGCCCCGACATCCTGCGCCCCGACCCCGCTCACGAAGTGCAAGGCGAACGACACAATCCAGAGCCCCAGGGTGAGCCCCGTTCCCTGGCGCACCACCCAATTGTTGGACGTCCAGATCCGGACGGTGAGGGCCCGAACAACACCGAGCAGCAGCGCACCCGCGACAAAGGTGGCCAGCACCCAGAGGTAGGCGCCGTGCGAGGGGTGATGCGAGCTGGTGTAGCTGAGCACGTCGATCAACCCGATGACGCCCACCACAGTGGGGAAACGCAGGCTGAGCACGCGCGGCACCGGCCGGATCCGGCGTTGCCGGCTCAGTATGTACAGTGCGAAGAGCACTCCGAGCGTGATCGAGAAAAACATCGCTTACCACCTTATGGGTGAGACGTTGGGCTCGGGCCTCGGCTCGTGCCTCGTACCCGGTTTTCTCGATCGACAAGCCCCTCAGGGGGCGAGGAGCGGGCCCACCTCGGCGCCGAAGGCCTCCGTTTGCTGGCAGAACTCCTCCGCCGAACGCGCCATGAAGCGAACCTGGAGATGGTTGACGCCCAGGGCGACGAGTTCGCGCAGCGAAGAGGCGATCTCGGCCGGGCCGCCCTTCAGCACGTAGCCGGGAAGCTCCCAATCCCCCGTGACCCCCGCCAGATGGATCGGTTCGACGATGGTGCCGATATCGAGTGGGGCGCCCCCGCGGAGCTCCTGGCGGAGAGCACGGAGGCGTGCGATGTGGTCGGGAAGATCGCGGCGCCGTGTTCCCTGGGGAAGCCACCCGTCACCGAAGGCGGCGGTGCGGCGGAGGGCGGCCGCCGACGAGCCGCCGATCCAAATGGGTGGCCGGGGCTGGCGCACCGGACGGGGCGAGAGCCCCAGGCCGTTGGCGGGGAAGCGGGGGCCGGGAAGCTCGGGAAACTCGGTGGTGAAGGCGCGTGCGAGGGCGGAGACGGCCTCGTCGGTATGCCGTCCCCGATCGGCAAACCCGCCTGTGAGCAGTTCGTACTCTTCGGGCACATGGCCGGAGCCGACGCCGACAATGAGTCGCCCGCCAGAGAGGAGGTCCAGCGTCGACAACTCCTTCGCCGCTCGTAGCGGGTGGCGCTGCGCCAGGACGAGGACGTGTGACAGCAGGTGGGTGCGCGTCGTGAGCGCGGCCAACCAGCCCAGGGTGGCCGTGGTGTCGTACCAGGTCGTACCCATGGCGTCGGACAGCCGGGCAGGTATGGCCGTGTGGTCGCATACGCCGATGTAGAAGAAGCCGGCCTCGTCTGCCACGCGTGCGATCTGCGCCAGCTCGGCTGGACCAGCCTGCTTCTCCCACGGTGCGACGTACAGCGTCGATTGTGACTGGATCGGGAGCTGCATGCCGTAGACGACCTGTCCCTCGGGAACGGCACGCACGACGTCGGTGGGGTACATGGAGGGGTCAGCCATCAGTAGTGCATGGCGACGCCGCCGTTGGGGCTCAGGAGCTGCCCCGTCACGAAACTCGATGCGTCTGACGCCAGGTACAGGACGCAATACCCGATGTCCGATGTACGGCCGACCCGCCGCAGCGGTGTGAACTTCGCCATAGGCGTGAGCACGGCCGCCTTGGCCTCTTCGTCGATCGTCCCGTCGGGCCTGGTGTAGTAGCGCGCCGTCATGTTTGTCGGCACGTAGCCGGGTGCGACGGTGTTGACACGCACACCGTGCCGGCCGACCTCAACCGCCATCGACTGGGTGAGCTGGGCCACTCCCGCTTTGCAGATGGCGTACGCGCCGACGCCGGGTGCAGGGGTGAGGACCGCGGCCGAGGCCATGTTGATGATGCTCCCCGCGCCGTGCTCCACCATGACCCTGCCGGCGGCCTGGCATCCGTAGAGCACCCCCTTGAGGTTGACCGAGAGGATGCGATCGAATTCGTCGGGGTCGAGATCGATGATGGAGCTGTCGATCATGATCCCGGCGACGTTGCACATGATGTGCAGCGCGCCGTGCATCCCGACGGTGCGCGCCACCAGCTCGGAGAGCGCGCCGCGTGCGGCGACGTCCACCTGTGCGGGCTCGGCTGCGCCGCCGGCGCCGAGGATCCCCTCCGCGGTCTCCTCTGTCCCGCTCAGATTGATGTCGGCGCACACCACGAAAGCCCCGGCCGCAGCCAGGACCTCCGCCGTGGTGCGCCCGATGCCTCCGCCTGCCCCCGTGACCACGGCCACCCGGCCGGTCAGATCGAAGGCACCGTGCACGCTTTCGGTGGTTTCCACGGCCGCACCTTATGCAGTCAGGCCCTCCACTGCGAGCAGGGCCCGCTTCATGGGGAGACCACCGCCGTAGCCACCGAGACCGTTGCCGGCAACGACGCGATGGCACGGGACGATGATGGGGACCGGATTCCTCCCATTGGCCTGCCCCACGGCGCGGGGGCCCTTGGGCCGGCCCACCCGCCGGGCCAGCTCGCCATAGCTGATGGTCGTCCCGTAGGGGATTCTCGAGAGCTCGGCCCAGACCTGCTTCTGGAAGCTGGTCCCGTCGAGCTCCATCGGGATGTCGAACTCGGTCCGCTCCCGGGCGAAATATTCCTCGAGTTGCGTCGCAGCGTCCTTCAAGACCGGTGGCGCGTCGTGGTCGCTACTTCCGGCGAGCTTCGTTTTGTTGGGCAGCCAAATGCCGATGAGCACGTCCCCGGCGCTCTCGAGGACGAGTCGTCCCACCGGGGTGTTCATCGGCATGGTGCATGCGGTCGTCGTCATGCTGCATCGCGTCCTCTCAGTGATCTCTTCGTTGCGTGCGTGTCGGGTGATGGAGGAGTGCCCCCGGGCGCCCTGGCCAGCGGCGCCTGCCCTTCGGGCATGGCCCACATATGGACCATGGCGTAGCTCCGCCACGGTCGCCATGCTTCGGAGAGCAGGCTCAGGCGGGCCGGGTCATCGGGCAGGCCCAATGCCTGCGCCGCCTTCCTGATGCCGAGGTCGGTCGGCATGAAGGCGTCGGGGTCGCGCAGGGCGCGCATGGAGACATACTCGGCCGTCCACGGCCCGATACCGGGTAAGGCCACCAATGAAGCCCGCAACTCGAAGGGATCTGCCCCGGGGTCGATGACCACGGTACCGTTGGTGACGGCTTCGGCCAGTGCGACGAGCGCGCGGCGGCGACCACCGGGCATGGAGAACGTTGCCGGGTGCTCCTCGGCCAGCGCGATGAGCGCGGCTGGCGTCGGAAAGAGGTGCGTGATCCCACCGATCGGTTCAGGGAGCGGCTCTCCGGCCGCGGCGACCAAGCGCCCCACGATCGTACGAGCACCGGACACAGAGACTTGTTGCCCGATGATGGCGCGTGCCGCGAGCTCGAAGCCGTCGGTCGTGCCGGGAACCCGCCGTCCGGGGTGTGCCCCGACGAGCACCCCGAGGAGCGGGTCCTCTTCGAGTGCTTCGTCGATGGCCACCGGGTCCGCGTCAAGGTCCAGCAGCTGGCGGCAGCGCGAGACGGCGGAGGTGAGATCGCGCAGATCGGAGAGACGGAGATCCGCGTCGACGAACGTCGGTCCGCCGCCGTCGCTGCCGGCTGCAGCGAGGGTCACCACGCCATACCCGTGCGCAAGCCGCATGCTGCGGCTGTAGCTCGATGTGTCGACCGCTTCGATTCCCGGAGCGGCACGTGAGCCGAGGAAGCCGAGCACCGACGCCGGGCTGAAGGGACGTCGGCAGGCCAATCGCAATCTGATCTCCTGGGTCGCAGCGTCAGTCCCATGGCCTCTGCGGTGGCGCACGGCCGCCGCAGAGACGCGCGCCCGTAACCCCCGGGGGGTGTCGGCGAAGACCTGCTGCAGAGTGGCATTGCATTGGCGCACGCTGGAGAATCCGGCCGCGAAGGCCACGTGGGCCACGGGAAGGGTGGTCGTCTCGAGCAGGATGCGCGCGGTCTGGGCGCGCTGGCCCCGGGCGATCGCCAGCGGTCCCGTGCCCACCTCGGCCGTGACGAGGCGGTTCAGTTGGCGGACGCTGTACCCCAGCCGACGGGCCAGCCCTTCCACTCCCTCGCGGTCAACCGCCCCATCCCGTATGAGCCGCATGGCCCGAGCGGCCACGTCGGCCCGTGTATTCCACTCCGGTGAGCCGGGCGTGGCATCGGGACGGCAGCGCAGGCAGGCGCGAAAGCCCGCTTGTTGGGCCGCAGCCACAGATGCGTAGAAGCGGACATTCTCACGCTTGGGTGTGCGGGCGGGGCAGCTCGGTCGACAGTAGATCCCGGTCGATGTCACGGCCAAAAAGAAGACACCGTCGAATCGGGCGTCCTTGCTGTGGGCCGCTTGGTAACACCGTGCAGGATCTTCGATCACCCCTGCATGCTGTCACGCGTGTCCTTCCATTACTGGCGGGAATCGGACATCAGCGTGGGTCCGGCGCGACGAGTTCAGAATCGGGGGCGCCGCGCCTGGGCGAGCACCAGTTGCCGGTGCGTGGTCGCGTCGCCCCAGGCCTTGGAGAGAGCCCAGGTCCGCTTCAGGAAGAAGTGGAGGTCGCACTCCCAGGTGTAGCCGATGGCCCCGTGCACCTGGAGCGCCACCCGTGCGGCCAGTTCGGCCGCTTCCGACGCCATGGCCTTGGCCATGGAAGCGTCGTGCGAGACCGTCGGCTGCGCGGTGGCCAGGGCCCAGGCGGCGCGGTAGGCGACCGGGCGAGCAAACTCGAGCTTGACCCGGGCGTTGGCCAGGAGGTGCTTGACCGCTTGGAAGCTCCCGATGGGCTGGCCGAACTGGTGGCGCTCTTTGGCATGGTCGGAGGCCAGCGTGATCATGCGATCAGCCAGACCGTTCAAGAGCGCGGCCGAGCCGGCTGCGCCGCGATCGGCCATGACACCGACGCTGGCCTCGGCAGCCACCCCGTAGGCCAGCAGCGTGTCTGCGGACAGCGGCCAGTACACGGTGGCGACATCACGTGCCGGATCGAGCGTCGGGGTGGCGTTGGTGGTGCAGGCTGCGGCCGGCACGGCGTGCAACTGCCAGCCAGAGTCCGGGTCGCGGCATGCCAGGAGGTACACGGTGGCGTCGCGCGTCCCGACGACGCGCGGCGTGCACAAGACGCCGGCGGGGGAGACGGTGGTGGGCGAGGAAGGTCCCGCCGGTCCGATGTCGATGCCACCCACAGCAAGAGGGGCATTCCCTTCGAGGAGCGCGCGAAGTGCGCCGGCCGCCGGGAGCGCGGGCAGCAGGGCGGCCAGCATGGGCGCGGCCAGGCCGGCCGTTTCGAGCAGAGGTTCGGGCAGAGCCGACCATCCAGCTTCCTCGAGGACCCCGACGAGCTCGGTGTCACGCCGACCGAGTCCGTGAGCCGCCACGGGCACCAGCAGGGCGGGCGCTCCCAGCTGCGCCAGCATGGTCCAACGGCTGGCGGCCATGGTCGACCTCACGTCGGGTGCGGCTTCGTTGAAGGCGCGCAGCGCGCGCAGCGGAAACGCGCGCGCGAGCGCCTGGCGGACGGTCTGGCGCAGCTCGAGTTGCTCGTCGCTGAACGAGAAATCCATGCTCAGCTTCTGGGTAACCCGAGCATGCGCTCGGCCACGACGTTGCGCTGGATCTCATTGGTCCCGGCGTAGATCGGCCCAGCCAGCGCGAAGAGATAGCCATCGAGCCACTCACCGGAAAAGCCCGCGTCGAGGAGCTCGGCTTCGGAGCCCAACAAGGCGAGGGCGGCCTCATGAATGGCCAAGTCTGTTTCGGACCAAAAGATCTTGTTGCAGCTGGCTTCGGGACCGACGGTATGTCCACGGGCCACCTTGCTCGCTGTCCAGTACGTCTGCAGCTTGTAGGCCTGCGCGTCGATGTAGGCCCGTGCCACCGCATCGGCCGCCGCGGCCGGCGCACCTCGCTGATCGAAGAGCTCGATGAGCCTGGCCGCCGCTTCGGTATAGCGGGCCGGGCTACGCAGACTGAGCCCGCGCTCGCTGCCGGCGGTGGACATGGCAACCGACCAACCAGATCCTTCGGCGCCGAGCACCTGGCTGTCGGGGACCTCCACGTTGTCGAAGAAGATCTCGGCAAAGCCGGTCTCACCGTCGATCTGGGGTATGGGTCGCACGGTGACCCCGGGGGAGTCCAGGGCCACGAGGAAGTAGGTCAGACCCCGGTGCCGCTCGGCCTCGGGGTCGGTGCGGAAGATCCCAAAGCACCATTGTGCGAAGGCACCCCGGCTGGCCCAGGTCTTCTGACCGCTGAGGAGCCAGCCGTCCCCACTGGTGGTGCGGACGGCGCGTGAGCGGATGGCGGCCAGGTCGCTGCCGGCATCGGGCTCGGACCAGCCCTGGCACCAGATCTCCTCACCGGCGGCCATCGGGGGCAAGAAGCGCACCTTCTGCTCCGCAGTCCCGTACTCGAGCAGGGTCGGACCCAAGAGGAAGATGCCGTTCTGGCTCACCCTTTTGGGCGCCCGGGCGCGGTAGTACTCCTCTTCGAAGACGAGCCACTCCATGATCCCGACGCCCCGGCCGCCGTACTCGACGGGCCAGCTCACGACGGACCATCTGTCCGCGAACAGGGTGGCCTCCCACGCCTGGTGGGCTTCGAAGCCGGCTGCCGTGTCGAGCGAGGGGAGCCGCTCGGGGGGGACATGGGTCGTCAGCCATGCCCGGGCCTCGGTCCGGAATGCCTCGTGGTCGGCGCCGAAGGTGAGGTCCATGTGCCGCGAATCTGGCACACCGTAGGGCGAAATGCCAGGTTGGCGAGGCTCGGGCCTGGTCGGCGCGCCACGAGGAAGGGCGACCGCTGCTTCTGGCAGTCCGCGGCGATCGGGGCCACAATGGCACCGGTATGTCCCAGGCCGTCATTGTCGATGCCGTACGGACCCCGGTGGGTCGCCGAGGTGGCCGCCTTTCGGGATGGCATGCGGTCGACCTGGCTGCGCAGCCTCTCAAGGCGTTACTGCGCCGCAACGATCTCGATCCCTCCGAGATCGAGGATGTGATCATGGGCTGCACCATGACGGTGGGCGAGCAGGCCATGAACATCGCTCGCAACGCGGCGCTGGCGGCCGGGTTCCCCGACTCCGTGCCCGGGACCACGGTCGATCGTCAGTGTGGATCGGCACAGCAGGCGATCCATTTCGCAGCCCAAGCCGTCATGTCGGGGGCCATGGATATCGCGATCGGGGCGGGCGTCGAGTCCATGAGCCGGGTCCCCATCGGTTCGACGACCGACCCCGGCCCCGGCGAGGCGTACGGGCCGCTGTACCTGGAGCAGTTCGCGTTGATCCATCAGGGCCGGTGTGCCGAGGACATCGCGCAACGGTGGAAGATCACTCGGGACGAGATGGATCGGCTGGCGTTGCGCTCGCACGAGCGGGCAGCGCGCGCCACCGACGAGGGTCGATTCAGGAACGAGATCGAGCCGCTGGCCGCCCGGGTGCATCCTGACGTCCCGGGGGCGGCCGATGTCACAGGAATGCTGGACAGTGACGAAGGTGTCCGCCGCGACACGTCGCTGGAGAAGCTCGCCGGCCTGCGCCCGGCCTTCTTCGAAGAGGGAACGGTGACCGCCGGGACCTCGTCGCAGATCTCCGACGGTGCCGCCGCCGTGCTGATCATGAGCGAAGAGGCGGCGGAGGCACTCGGACTACGCCCCCGGGCCCGCTTCCACACCTTTGCCGTGGCGGCCAATGACCCGCAGATCATGCTCACGGCACCGATTCCGGCCACGGCGATGGCGCTGGCCAAGTCCAAGCTGAAGCTCGAGGACATCGACCTCATCGAGATCAACGAGGCCTTCGCGTCGGTGGTCATCGCATGGGAGAGGGAATTCCACCCGGATCCCGACAGGGTGAACGTGAATGGGGGTGCCATCGCCCTCGGCCACCCGACCGGCTGTTCGGGGGCGCGGCTCATGGCGACGTTGCTCAACGAACTCGAGCGCACCGGTGGCCGCTACGGGTTGCAGACGATGTGCGAAGGCGGAGGCCAGGCCAACGCGACCATCATTGAAAGGTTGGGCTGAGCACCCGTCATCGGCCCCAGGGTCCCCGCCCTCTTTCGAGGTCAATTCCGATCGGGCAGGCGAGGGAAACCGGACGGGATATTCGCTGGCAGAGTGACGTTTCTGTACCTGCGGGCGCGGGAGCGGGGCAGCCGACATGCGGGTTAAGGAGCGTCCGGAGGATTGAAACCTCGGTGTTCGGGGTATTGGGCGGGGGACGCCAATTGCGAGTTGTTGACGTCTATTTTCTGGCAGTCCGGGAAATAGTAAGAGCGTCCAATGTGGTCGCCCCGAGGAGTAAGAGTCTGAATGGAGGAAGCATGCTGGCAACCGATGTACGGGAAATCAGCCACAACGGAAATTCTGTGCTGAGTGCAGCTGCATCGATGGCGGTGCACAGCGACAACGGCACCGATTCCGATGAGGTGCTGAAGGCCCTCGGCGAGTTGGATGCCGTGCTGAAAGAGAACGCCGAACGCGAGCGTGTCCTCTTCCAACGAATCGCCGACGTGCGCCTCGCTCGCGAGAACGGGCAGGACTGGAAGGCAATTCTCGCCAACGAGGATGAGCCCAGCACGGTGCAACTCGTGAGCACGATCCTCCGCCGTCAGTCAGAGGCCAGTGGGTACCTCCGTCGTTCGCTGGTGGTCGCCCTGCGCGCCGAAGGCCAGAGCATCCCCAGCATCGCCCACCTCTTCGGTGTTACCCACCAGCGGGTGTCGAATCTGCTGCGGCGGGTTGCACAGGGCGGCAACACACCCTCGGAGTGACGCGCGCGGGCCTGACCCCGGTGTCAGGCCCAACGCTCCAGGACGTGGCTCGCCTCGGACATGACGTCGTCGATGATGTCCTGCACACTCGGTAGGCCTTCGATGAGTCCCACGACCTGACCCGTCGGGAGCACCCCCACCTCGGGTCGGCCGCCCACCAGTGCGGCCTTGGTCATGATCGGCGCGTTGGCCGCCATCACGACCTGAGACCAGGTGAGCCCGCCGCCCTTCTTCATGGCGCGCCCTTCTCGCAGCAACGCCACGAGGGACGTGCCCGTGTCACGACGGAACTCGTGCGCGCTGCGCAGGGCACGCGGGAGCGCGCGCGGCCAGCTCTGTGCGTCGAGGCGGTCGACGAATTCGGTGCGCACCAGCCGCTGCGGGGCACCGTCGACCTTGGTCGTCACCACGGTGCCGGTGACGGGTGTCTCCAGGTACGTCTCCTTGACGGCATCGGGAACACGGCTCTCGGCCGAGAGAAGGAAGCGCGTGCCCATGGCAATTCCCGAGGCGCCGTAGGCCAGCGCGGCGACCAATCCCCGGCCACTGAAGAATCCACCTGCTCCGATGACGAGGACCCGGTCGGCGACCGCATCGACGACCTGGGGCAAGAGGAGTGAAGTGGGCACGGTTCCGGTGTGCCCACCTCCCTCGCTGCCCTGCGCGATGACCGCATCGACGCCCCATTCGGCCACCTTCTCTGCATGGCGACGGGCGCCGACGGTGGGCATGACGAAGAGGCCGGCTTCCTTGCAGCGCATCACCAGCGTCGGGTTCGGCGCCTGGGCGAAGCTGGCCACCCGCACACCCGTCTCGATCATCAACGCAATGCGGTCCGTCACGTCGGCCACGTCGGTGCGGAGGTTGACCCCGAACGGTTCCGTCGTGCGGGCCCGGACCTCTGCGATGGCCGACGACAGCTCGTCGAGCGACATGGTGGCCGACGCCAGAATTCCCAGGCCTCCGGCGTTGGCCGTGGCCGCCACGAGGCGAGGACCGGCCACCCACCCCATGCCCGTCTGGACAATGGGATAGCGCACGCCGACGCGGGCACAGAACTCTGTCTGCAGGGCGCGGTGGTAGGTGGTCAGCGCTTCACGTCTCGATCTCTGAGAGACCCCGGGTCGAGCACGGTGCGGAGCAGCTGGAGCTCTGCGGCGGTCGGGGCGCGGGTCTCTTGCACGTCGTCAGGGATGGAAAGCGTGAACGATGTGGCGCGCACGATCTCGTCAACGCTGACCCCGGGATGATACGAGCGCACGCGCATGGAGCGATCGGGGGTGTCGAAATCGAAGACGCCCAAGTTCGAGACGACGCGGCGCACGTCGTGGAACCGGGTGGCGCCTGCCCCGGCTGCGGCGGCGCGCGCATACCCCACCCCGCTGACCACGTCGACGTGCTCGACGAAGCTGCGCACGCTGTGATCGGGAACCCAGTAACTGGTCGGGTGGTTGACCGAGTTCCCGGGCGCGCCGCGTACGCCGATCAGTTGCACGTCCGGGTGGCGGTGGTCGCCGATCGCCGAGATGTTCTGGTTGCCCGACCGGTCGATCTGGCTGGCCATCATCATGATGTGCCGGCGACCCGACCACACCACGTCGAAGACGCTGCGGTACGGCATCGCCGCCTCGCGGACCACGTCGGCGGGCCCGGTGGTGATGGGCGGTGCTCCGACCATGAGCGCCGCCTCACCGTCGGTGAGCACGAGGTCGGGGGCAAAGGTGGACTTGGCCAAGCGGGCGCCCAGCGACGGAATAGTGCCGAAGGGGCTGGCCATGATCTCTCCGGCCCCTCGCCACGTGTCGGCGCAGGCAATGACGCACGACTCGGCGCGGGTGCACGGCTGGCCGTTCGGGCGCAACGGCGTCACGACGAGCGCCGTTCGGTCACGCGGGCCTGATATTCATCCTCGGTCACGTCGATATATCGGAGGGAGAAGGCCCCCCAGCCGGCCGCGTCACCGGCGGACCCGGCGTACTCCTTCTGAAAAGATTCATCGCGTCCGTAATCGGGCGGGTTGGCGGTGAAGTGTGCGCCCCCGGGGGTCTCCGCCACGCCGTCGGTCAGCATCCGATGGATGACGACGGCGCTGAGTGGTCCCTCGTCGGTCAGCCGCCCGTTCTCCACAATGCGTTCGGTCGTGAGGAAGCGGCGCTCGGCCGCCCCGAGAAAGAGCGGATCGAAGAAGGGGTCTGGACCCAGGATCTGGCCGTTGCCGGCCGTATCCGCCCGGTTGGTGTGGACGACAGCCGCATCGAGGCGCAGCGCCGGCATCGCGACCAACTCGACGTGTGCGTCGGACGGATCATCAACATAGGGGCTGTCCGCCCCGTACGGCGAGCGCACGAGACGCAGGTCCGGGTTGACGGTGAGCACGTCGGAGCCCAAGCCGGCACGTGTGGGCAGGAACGGCACCCTCCAGGCAGCCGCCTGGAGTCCCTGGAAGAACATGCCCTCGTCGAGTTCCATGACGTCGACCCGACCCTCCTGCCGGGCTGCCCGCCAGTGCGGGTCCAGGGCGATGGAGTCGAGCGTGACGAACGCGCAGACGACCTTCTTCACCTTGCCGGTGGCGCAGAGCAAGCCGACATCGGGACCGCCGTAGGCGACGAGGGTGAGGTCACGCAGGTCCGAACGGCACAGGGCACGTATGAGCGCCATGGGCTTGCGCCGTGACCCCCAGCCACCGATGCCGATGGTCATGCCCGAGCGAAGTTCCGCCACGATCTCGTCCACGGTGGTGCGCTTGTCGGCCATGCTGCCTTATCTCGTCACTTCGTCGTATCCGCGTCGCGCTTCTCCACGAAGGCGTCTCGTTGCTCATCGGCCACGCCCCGCACGTGGAGCTCGTAGGTGAACCCTTGCTCGAAGCGATAGCTGCGCTTGACGTCGACGGGATCGATGCCGTTGAGCGACTCCTTGGCCCGCCTGATGATGGTCGGGCTTTTGGCGGCGATCTCGCCCGCCAGCGCGAGCGCCCGCCCTCGCAGCTCATCGAGGGGGACGACCGCCGCCAGCGAGCCGAAGGAGGCCAATTGGGCGGCCGAGATGGCCTGGGCGGTATAGACCATCTGGCGCATGACGTGTTGCGGCACCAGGCGGGCCAAATGGGTGGCGGCCCCGAGGGCTCCCCGGTCCACCTCGGGCAGGCCGAAGGTGGCGTCGTCCGAGGCGATCACCATGTCGGCGTTGCCGACCAGACCGATGCCGCCGCCGAGACAGAAGCCATGCACGGCCGCGATGACCGGCACCTCACAGTCGTAGACGGCGGCGAACGCGGCTGCGCAACCTCTGTTGGCGCCGACCAGTGCGGCGTCGCCCTTGGCGGTGATCTCCTTGATGTCGACCCCGGCACAGAAGCCACGGCCCTGGGCCCGCAGGATCACGACCCGGTTGTCGGCGACCCGCCCGGCGGCGGTGACCGTGTCGGCGAGAGCGAACCACGCGTCCACGTCCAGCGCGTTGACCGGCGGATGGTCGATCACGACCTCGGCGATCCCGCGGTGCTCCTGGATCAGATGTACGGGCATGCTGCGCCGTCCGCTCCTTTACGACACCGCTCTGACCGGCAGCCAGAGCCCCCCGGAGAACCTAGTAGCCCTCGTCCCGATGTGGGGGGCCGGCGGGGGAGCAGGTGCCCTAGGGTGGCCCCCGTGGCGCAGCCGGCGTACGACTTCACCGACCACGTGGTGGTGGTGACGGGTGGCTCACGCGGCGTCGGGGCCGGCATCGTGGCGGCCTTCGTGGCGTCCGGCGCGACCGTGGTCACGTGTGGACGCAACGAGGTGGACGTGCCCGGGGCCGTCTTCGTGGCCGCCGATGTCCGCCAGCCCGAGCAGGCTCAACTGGTCATCGACACGGCCGTCGGCCGCTTCGGTCGCCTCGACGTCTTGATCAACAACGTCGGTGGGTCGCCGGCGCGGTCGGCTGCAGATGTCTCCCCGCGCTTCCTCGAGGCGATCCTGGCGTTGAACCTGATGGCGCCCTTCTACTGCGCGCAGGCAGCCCAGCGGGTGATGTCGGGCCAAGAAGGCGGGGGATCGATCGTCAACATCTCGAGCGTCTCGGGGTTGCGCCCGTCGCCCGGGGCTTCGATCTATGGAGCCGCCAAGGCCGGCCTGATCAATTTGACCGCCACGCTGGCCATCGAATGGGCGCCGACGGTGCGGGTCAATTGCGTGAGCGCCGGACTGCTGGAAACCGATGCAGGCGACGAGCACTACGGGGGGCCCGAAGGGCTCATTCGTGTGGCCAGGACCGTGCCGCTCGGACGCATGGGTCACCCCGACGACGTCGCCGGGGCTTGCCTCTTCCTGGCCGGCACCGGATCCGGGTACATCACCGGATCCAATCTGGTGGTGCACGGCGGCGGCGAGTGGCCGGCGTATCTTGGAGCGCTGAACGACGACGGACCTGGCTGAACCGGTTCATCCCCGAGCTCCGATACTGGTACCGGGCCCCCCAGCTGCTAAACACAACCACCGTGAAATTGACCGTCCCCACAGAGACACGAGCTGGAGAGCGCCGCGTCGCGCTCGTCCCTGACGTCGTCAAGAAGCTCGTGGCCACGGGATGGGACGTGGTGGTGCAATCGGGCGCCGGCACCGAGGCTGCATTCTCTGACGACGCCTACGCCGGCGCCGGTGCCACCATCGCTCCCGACGCTGCCGCCGCTCACCAGGGTGCCGGGTTGGTCGTCCGCGTCAACGCACCTGACGGAGAGGCCGCCGACCTGGTTCCCACGGATGCGGTGGTGCTGAGCTTCTTTCAACCGGCGCAGTCGGTGGAGGCGCTGCGCATCCTGGCGGGCCGGGGGGTCACGGTGTTCAGCTTCGATCAGCTGCCCCGTATCAGTCGCGCCCAGGGCATGGACGCCCTCAGCTCGCAGTCCACCGTGTCGGGCTACCGCGCCGCCCTGACGGCCGCCGAGCACCTGGCCAAGTTCTTCCCGATGCTCATGACGGCGGCCGGTACGGTGCCGCCGGCCAAGGTGTTGGTCATGGGTGTCGGGGTCGCCGGCTTGCAGGCCATTGCCACGGCTCGACGACTCGGTGCCGTCGTCAAGGCCTACGACGTGCGCGCCGCCGCCAAAGAAGAGGCCGAAAGCCTCGGAGCCACCTTCCTCGATCTGGGCGTCTCCGCCGAGGGGGCCGGTGGGTACGCACGGGAGCTGACAGAGGAGGAGCTGGTCCGCCAGCAGACTGCCCTGGCGAGCGAGGTGGCCGCCTCCGATGCCGTCATCACGACCGCCGCCGTCCCGGGCCGCACCGCTCCAATTTTGGTGACCGAGGCCATGGTGGACGGCATGGCACCAGGAGCCGTCGTGGTGGACATGGCGGCGGACTCGGGGGGCAACTGCGCCCTCACGCAAGCGGGCATGGTGGTCGACCATCACGGTGTGCACGTCGTCGGCATGGCCAACCCGGCCTCGGGCATGCCGACGCACGCCAGCTTCTTCTATGCCCGCAATGTGGCCAATGTGGTCGGCCTGATGGGCCCCGAGGGTGCTCTGGCACCTGATTGGGACGACGAGATCGTGTCCGGTATGTGCGTGCTGCGCCAGGGCAAGGCGACGTCGCCGGCGGCGATCGAGGTGCTCGGAGGTTCAGGAGAAGGGAGTGCTCCGTGATCGGTGCGGGAACGGTGCTGGCCCAAGTGGCAGGCGGAACGGGCATTGTCGAGTACCTGACCATCTTCGTGCTGGCCGCGTTCGTGGGTATCGAGGTCGTCTCGAAGGTGCCGAGCATCCTGCACACCCCTCTGATGTCGGGCTCCAACGCCATTCACGGCATCGTCCTCGTCGGCGCGCTGTCGATCATGGGCGACGCCCACGGCACCGCTCAATTGATCCTGGGCTTCCTGGCTGTCTTCCTGGCCACGCTCAACGTGGTCGGTGGCTTCGTGGTCACCGACCGCATGCTCGAGATGTTCAAGGCCAAACCCAACGAGCGCGCCGTCGCACAGACGAACACCGCCCAGACGAGCGAAGCCAAGGACACCGGAGAGCAGGCGTGACGACAGCAGTCACCGTGCCGTTGGCCACGGTCAGAGATCTGGTCTACCTCCTTGCCATTGCCGGATTCATCCTGGCCCTCAAGGGGCTGGGCTCGCCGAGGTTCGCCCGCCGGGGGAACCAGTTGGGAGCGGCCGCCGCGCTGCTGGCCGTTGCCATGACCTTCACCCTCCCGACGCTGCGGCATTCGGGGAAGAACCTCGTGCTGGCGCTGATCGCCATGGTCCTGGGCGCGATCGTCGCGGTGCCGGTGGCCCGCATGGTGAAGATGACCGCCATGCCGCAGCTCGTTGCCATCTTCAACGGGGTCGGCGGCGGCGCGGCGGCGCTGATCTCGATCATCGAGCTCTTGCACCTCCACTCCATGGGCCAGAAACCCGCGGTCTACGTCACGGCCGAAGTCCTCCTCGGTGTGCTCATCGGCTCGGTCTCCTTCTCGGGCAGTGCCATCGCATTCGTCAAGCTGCAGGAGTTGATCACGGGGCGGCCGATCACGTACCCGGGGCAACAGGTCATCAACGCGTTGGTGGGAGTCGCCATCGGCGCATTGCTCATCGTGGCGCTCGTGACCGGCAATATCGCCTTCGTCTTCGTCATTCTGGGGCTCGCGCTCGTACTGGGCCTGATCTTCGTCTTGCCCATTGGCGGAGCCGACGTCCCTGTTCTCATCTCGCTGCTGAACTCGTTCACCGGATTGGCCGTTGCCGCGTCCGGATTCGTGCTGGACAACAACCTCCTCATCGTGGCCGGCACGCTGGTCGGCGCATCGGGCATCATTCTGACCCGCCTGATGAGTTCGGCCATGGGTCGCTCCTTGCCCAACATCCTCTTCAGCGCGTTCGGCGCGGTCATCACGGCCACCGGGGGTGAGGCGGGCGACGCCTCGCGTTCTGTGCGCACGGGTAACGCGGAGGACGTGGGTGTCCTGCTGGCGTATGCCCGCAAGGTGGTGATCATCCCCGGCTACGGCCTGGCCGCGGCCCAGGCGCAGCACACGGTGCGCGAGTTGGCCGATGCGTTGATGGCCAAGGGAGTCGATGTGTCCTACGCCATACACCCGGTGGCAGGACGCATGCCGGGGCACATGAACGTCCTGTTGGCCGAGGCCAACGTTCCGTACGACGAGCTCGAGGAGATGGACGAGGCCAATGCCGAGATGTCCACAACGGATGTGGCCCTCGTCGTCGGGGCCAACGACACGGTGAACCCGGCCGCCCACACGACTCCAGGCAGCCCCATCTACGGCATGCCGATCATCAATGCCGACGAGGCGCAGAACATCATCTTTCTCAAGCGCTCCATGCGCCCCGGCTTTGCCGGCATCGACAACGAGCTCCTGTACAACTCCAAGACCACGATGTTGTTCGGCGACGCCAAGGACACACTGCAAAAGCTGGTGGCAGCGGTCGCCGACGCCTGAGCGAGGCGAATTTGGTGCGCCGGGTGTCGACCTGACGGAACACGCTCCGGGTTGCCCACTACGGTGAGATGTGGCCATGGACGACGAGGTCGACATCGACGAGTACAGCGCACGCGGGACGCTGGAGATGCGCTCGCCCCGCCCGCTCCTGAGGGCGCAACGCGTCCTGCAGATCGCCCTCGGTCTGTTCTGGATACTCGATGCGGCCCTGCAGTTCCAGCCCTTCATGTTCTCCAAGAACTTCGTCCCGAAGTACGTCACCGCCAACGCCTCGGGGCAACCTGCGGTCATTCACTGGGCCATCACCAATGTGGGTCACTTCCTGGCCCCGCATCCCGCCGTGTGGAATTCCCTGTTCGCACTGACCCAGTTGGCCATCGGCGTGGGGCTCCTCTTGCGGCGGACCGTCCGGCCCGCGCTAGCCATCTCGTTCCTGTACGCGCTCGGTGTATGGGTGTTCGGCGAGGGACTCGGCATGGTCCTCACCGGCTCGGCGTCGGCACTCACCGGCGCACCGGGGTCGGTGCTGATCTATGCGCTCATCGGTCTCATGGCGTGGCCTCGCACGGCGACGGGGCAACGCGAGCCGGAACAAAGACGCGGCATCGCGTCATCCGCTGCCGCGCAAGGAATTGGCGGGGCGTTCACGCCGCTGGCCGTGTGGAGTGGCTTCTGGACCCTTGCCGCCGTGTTGTTCCTCCTCCCGAACAATCGAACGCAGAGTTCGATAGCGAGTGCGATCTCGGGCATGGCACCGGGGAATCCGGGTTGGTATTCCCACTTCCTCGAAAGGACCGGCAACCACTTTGCCTCCGTGGGTACCCAGACGGCATGGGTGTTGGCCATCGTCTCCCTCGTCATTGGATTCGGCCCGTTGACGGCGCGCCGCCCGCAGGTGTTCTTGGCCGCGGGGGGTGTGCTCGCCGCGCTCCTTTGGATCACGGGGCAGGGATTCTTGGGTGGTGTCCTCACCGGGCATGGGACGGACCCCAATACCGCTCCGTTGATCGTCCTCCTTGCCTTCGCGATGATGCCCGGGGCCGGTATCGAGGAATCCGCATCCCGCCCGCCCCTCGTGTCCTTCGTGCGGCGGAATCCGGTCGTTGCCACGATCGGCTTCTTCTCCGTTGCTCTCGCGCTCGTCGTGAGCGCGGCGTATCCGGCACCGGCGCAGGAGACGGCGGGCACCGCCATGTCGGGCATGGTCGGCATGGCCGGCGGCTCGGCGTCGAGCGAACCCACGCTTACCACGGCATCGTGCACCGCAGGAAACTCCGGCACCGCCAGGTCGGGACTGGACCTGAACAACACGCCGTACATGATCATGAGTGGCAACGCGGGCATGAACATGAATGGTGCCGACGCCTCCGCCGCAGCCGGACTGAACACGACCAAGGCAAGCTGGAACTACACGGGACCCGCGTTGCCCATCGCACTCGCCGACGAGCTCCTGGCGCAGGGAAAGAACGGGCCTGACGACATTCACATGGCGGAGACGGGGTGCGCGGCCGAACCGACCTTCTCCCAGGAGATCAACTCGACCCAGTTCGTGCAGGCCACCAGCCAGGCCGCGGCACGATATGACAACCTTTCGACGGCGGCCGCCGCCGGGTACGTCGCCGTGTCTCCGGTCGACTACCCCGTGGTGTACTACGTGAACCCGCGCATCGAGGCGGCGAATGCGGTCGCCAGGCGGACGCTGAGTGCCGCGCACATCGACGGCCTGGTCTATGCCCGGATCCCGTCGGGCCAGATGGTGTTGGCCGCCGCGCTGTACGTGTTGCCCCCGACGGTGCACAAGTCTCCGATGCCCTTCGGTGCGCTCGTGCAGTGGCATCAGCGCACGGCCGTCTGTGGGCCGCTCAACGGTTCGGCGACCACGTTGGACATCACGGGCACGCCGCCCTGTGGGACGGGTACCGTCCAGGCCCCGACGCCGTACGTGACGATGGTGTGGCAGGTGCCCGTCGCAGGAGGGCCCACGGCCATTCAGCCTCCCGACATACAGATTGTGGAGGCCGCTGTGATGCAGGCCACGACCTGAGGGGGAGCCCCCCGCCAGTGATTCATCCCTAAGTCTGAGGTCCTGGCGGCGCCGCGTTCCTAGGCTGGGTAGATGCCAGAGTCTGCGTCTTCGTCTTCCTCAACGTCGCTCGTCGATCGGGGCATGTCCATGCTCCACCTCGATTTCGCCCCCTCCTCCCGCGCTCCGTCGGTAGTCCGGCTGGCGCTGGCCACGGTCCTCTCCATCGGCCTCTCCCTGCTGGCCGATGCGGCGTTGGTGGCCATCGGGACCAGGGTGTTCCCTACAACGAAGGGGTACGGCCACTTTCATTTCCAGAGTTACGCAAAGCTGACGATCACCGGCATCGTCATCGCCTGCGCGGCCTGGCCCATCGTCATCCGGGTGAGTTCGGCCCCGCGCTGGGTGTTCTTCCGGGCCGCCATCGTGGTCACCGCAGTGCTGCTACTGCCCGACGTCTACATATGGCACCAAGGCCAACCGGTGAGAGCCGTGGCGTTTTTGATGCTGATGCACCTGGCCATCGGGTTGATCACGTACAACCTGCTCGTGCACGTGGCACCACCGCGGAGGCAGGAGGCGCACCGCCGTTAGCGGGGGGCGATGGCGTCAACCTGCGCCAGAATCGCCGCGTCAGGCGACCATGCTCCCGCCGCCACGTTGGCGGTCACCTGTTCGGGCTTCGTGGCGCCGGCAATGACGGATGCGACCGGGGAGCGGGAAAGCAACCAGGCGAACGCCAGGTCCAGGACCGTATGCCCCCCGCTCCGGGCCACGGCATCGAGTGCGCTCACTTTCGCCAGCCGCTCGTCAGTGAGCTCGTTCTTCGCCCTTTCGCCCCATGCCGCCATGCGGGTGCCCTCGGGGGCTTCTTGTCCCGCCTTGTACTTTCCGCTGAGGAGGCCACTGGCCAAGGGAAAGAAGGGCAGGAACGCCGTACCGGTGCGCTCGCAGAATCCAAGGACCTCGTCCTCGGCCCCGCGGTAGAGGATGTTGTACTGGTTCTGCACGCTGACGAAGCCGGGCGCCCCATCGACCACGGCATCCTTGGCCTCTCCGAGCATGGTCCCGTCGAAGTTCGAGCAGCCGAACTCGCGCACCTTGCCCTCTGTCACCAGCTCGGCCAGGACGCCCAGGGTTTCGGCGATCGGGGTCGTGGCGTCGGGGACATGCTGTTGATAGAGGTCCACGTAATCCGTGCCCAAGCGGCGCAGGCTGTCCTCCAACGCAGCGCGGATGTAGGAGGGTGAGGCACCCCCGGCGTGGCCTTCGTAGGGGGCCCCGAACTTGGTGGCCAGGACGATCTCATCCCGCCTCGAACCCAGTGCCGCCCCGAGGTACTCCTCGCTCTTGGTGCCCCCGTAGATATCGGCCGTGTCGAAGAGAGTGATGCCCGCGTCGAGCGCGGCACCGACCACGGCGTCGGTCTCCTTGCTCCCGATGCGCATGCCGAAGTTGTTGCAACCAAGTCCCACCACGCTGACCGTGAGTGAGCCGATTTTGCGGGTCTCCATGGGTAGTGCACTCCTCTGTCGACGCATCGGCGCTGGCGCCCCGGGTCGGCTGTAGCGTACCGGCGGGGACACAATGGTCCACCCGACATGACCCGAGGAGGCCACCATGGCAGAAGGTGCTGTTGACGTGACTGTTCACGCGGCACCCGACGCGGTGTGGGCCAAGGTTGGCGACTTCGGCGGCCTGCGCGAGTTCTTCCCCGGGATCGAATCCTTCCGCCTGGAGGGCGAGGATCGCATCATCGGGATGTTCGGCATGGAGATCCGTGAGCGTCTGCTCTCGCGGGACGAGGCCGCCCGCACCATTTCGTACTCGGTGGTGGGTGGCGTGCCGATCGAACGACACGTGGCGACCATCACCGTTGCCCCCGAAGGCGATGGATCCAAGGTGACATGGGCCTATGACGTAGAACCGGCGGAAATGGTGCCCGTGTTCGGGGACACGTACAGGGGGGCGCTGGCCGCGCTGGAGGCCACCTTCTCCTGAGGGATTGCCGGGGTGGGTCAGTCGTGAGGGAGGGCCTGACCGAGCACACCACGCAACGCGCGGCCGGCACGCGAGGCGGCTCGTGCCGCCGGCATGGCTTTCATCTCGTCGTTCAACACCTCGACACCCACGGGGAGGTCGGGGTGTACCGCCAAGACCGGCGTGAGGATGTCGATGAGGGGGAGCTCCCCCTCGCCCGGTAGGTAGCGCCCGGACATCGGGACGTAGGGCTGGGAGTCCTGGATCTTGCGGCGGTCACTGACCTGCAGGCCACCGATCAACGCCGGTGCATCGCCGGCCAATTGGTGCGGGCCTCCCCCGGTGCGCGCCAGGTGCCACGTGTCGAGCATGACACGGAGGTTGTCGAGGCCGACCGCACGGACCAGGTCGAGCGCCACGGGCAGATCGGGTATGCCGGTGTCGGGCAGGAACTCGATCAGGATCCCGAGACCCCGGCGCGCCGCCCGTTGCGCCACCTGGCCCAGCACGTCGGTCATCTCCCCGAACGGCACCGGATGACCTCCGAGGTGGACCACGTTCACGGCCTTTGCGCCGAGACCCTCCGCCATGGAGTAGGACCTCTCTTCGCTCACTCCCTCCGGGGTTCCGGGAAGTGGACTCGAGAGGCCATCGATGTAGCCGATGGTGATCCCGGCGTCGTCGCACAGCTGACGGAGGGCGTCGATCTCCATGCCTGATCGCTCGACCATGAACGGCGTCAAGGTGAGCGAGTCGAATCCCTCGTCCGCGGCCACTGCGACCATCTCGGGCACGGTGGCCTGACGCACGGTCATGCAGCACAGCTCGAGTGGCGTCATGGGGTGCCGTGGGCGCCGGCAACCGTCGGCGGCTCCCCGGATCGGAACATGTCCATGACGCGGGCGCAGGCCACCCCGTCGTCGAACGAGGGCGTCACCTGCCGCGCCTCCACCACCGACCGCCAGACCTCGCGGGCCCACGCTGTCATGGCCGTGGCATGCGGATCACCCGGAGGGGGTTCGAAGTCGAATTGCTGGCGCGAACCGTCCACCCGCTGGAGGACGACCCGGACGTCAGCCGTGTTCTCGATGACCCCCTCGGAACCGGTCACGGTGACGCGCTGTGGGAGGGAAACACTCGCGGTGAACGACGTGTCGAGCGAGGCGGTGGCGCCGGATTCGAACTCCACCCAAGCGCTGAAGGCGTCCTCGGCGTCGCAACTCCGGGGGTGCCCCTCCGCGTCGGGTCGGGTGGGGATGGTGACCCAGCGACGCGCCCCGGCCGAGGTCACCTCGCCCATCAGCCACCGCATGGTGTCGATCGCATGCGAACCGAAGGCCCCGATCCAGCCACCACCGAGAGAACCGTCGAAGAGCCAGCCGTAGGGGCGAAGGGGGACCCTCGATCCCGAGGTGAAAGCGGAGTGATGAAGGTGCTCCGGGCGCCCCACCTCTCCGGACGTGATGAGCTCCCGCATCTTTTGCCGGGCTGGCTGATGGCGGAATTCGAAGTTGACGAGGTTGATCACGCCTGCCGCCTTGGCGTCGGCGGCGAGCGCGACCGACTCGTCGAGCGACCGCCCAAAGGGCTTGTCGCACAGCACGGCATGGCCGCCGGCGATGGCCAGGCGAACGTGGTCGGCGTGGAGGAAGGGCGGGGAGTGCACCGCGATCAGATCGAGTTTCGACTCGCACAGGACACGCACGGCCGAGGAGTCTCGGGCCGAGACGACGTCGACGACGTCGCAACCGATCTGTTCGAAGATGGGTGCGACGACCCTCGACCCGAAGCCGGCGCCCACCACGCCCACCCGCATGGGACGGAGGTCATCCGTGCCCGCTAGTGCTGTTTCCATTGACCCTCCCCCTCCGCTGGCATGGCACCCTACCAGGGGCGTTGCAGAGCCGGAGTCGATGCGCCTCCTACCGCCCGTGCGCCACTCGGGTGCGTCGCGAAGGCCCACGTTCGGGGCCTGAAGCCCGCCAGTGGGTGGTCGTGGCACGTGGTCGCATACCCTGGACCGGTGCAATCGGGCGCTGTCGGGGACGCCGCGGAACGAAAGGAAGGAGCGCCGCTCCCGCGGTCTCTGATCCAAGATGCGCCTGAGATCTATCCGCGGCCGTTGCCCCAACCGAGCGGCCTCGCCCTGGCCCGCCGCTGGTCCACGATCACCAAGGTCGTGGGACGGCGGTTCGCCCCCGTTGCCCTCCGGCAGGTCCGCACCATTCGCCAGGGTGCGCTGCCCGCAATCCAGCTGGCCCGGCCGCTGCGCAAGAGCTTCGAGGACCTGGGCGGCACCTTCATGAAATTCGGGCAGATCATCGCCTCGTCGCCGGGCATGTTCGGCGACGACGTGGCCGAGGAGTTCCGCGCCTGCCTGGACACCGGGCCCGAGGTCCCCTTCCCCGAAGTGCGCCAGAGGGTGGAAGAGGACCTGGGTCGCCCGCTCGAAGTGGTCTTCGCCGACTTCGAGCGTCACCCGATCGGGACGGCGTCGATCGCCGTCGTGCATCGGGCCCGGCTGCACGACGGGACGGTGGTGGCGGTCAAGGTGTTNNTTGATGGAGATCCTGGTGCGCCTCACCGGAGACCAGCTGGCCGGTTCCACATTGCAGTTGCTCGATGGCTTCCGGATCCAGATCGGCGAGGAGATGGATCTGCGGAACGAGGCTCGATCCATGGTCCACTTCCGGCGGTTGCAAAACGAGTTCGGCCTGGCGATGATCGCGGTGCCGGAGCCCTACCCGGAGTTCTCCGGACGCAACGTGCTCACCATGGAGTGGTTCGACGGCGTACCGATCGACGATGTGGCGCAGGTGGCGGACCTGGGGTTCGACCCGACCCCGCTTGTCCAAGCGGTCATGCGTGCGTTCTTCCTCACCACGGTGCGCTGGGGTGCCTTCCACGGCGACGTGCACGCCGGCAACATGATGATGCTGCGCGACGGCCGGATCGGCGTCATCGACTGGGGCATCGTCGGCCGGTTGGACCCCCTGACGCATCGTTTCTTTCTCTCCGTCCTCTCTGCGGCCATGGGCAACGAGGAGGCCTGGGCTGACGTCACCGGATACATCACCCGTACCTATGGGCCGGCCATCGGGGAAGCGGTCGGCCTGTCGGGTGACGAGCTGACGGGATTCGTGCGCAGCATTTTCGAACCGGCCCTGACCCGGCCGTTCGGCGAGGTCAGCGTGGCCGGGTTGATGCAGGCCGTGCAGCTCCAGGTGGCCAAGGCACAGGGCATCGAAGCCCATAGCCGGACCGTCCGAGCGATCCTGCACCGCCTGCGCTCCCAGCGCCGTCTACGGCGGATGGCCGACGCGTCGGGTGGCCTCATGTCGGACTTCGACCGGGGAACGTTTCTCCTGGCCAAGCAGCTCATGTACTTCGAGCGCTACGGGCGTCTCTTCGTCTCCGAGCTCCCCATCCTCAACGACCGCGAGTTCATCGGCCAGTTGCTCGACGGTGTGGATCTCTCGTCGTCGGGCGATTGACGCCTGGCCCTGAGGCCGGCGCGATGGCACCGAACTGGAATCTGTTCTAGTTTCACCCCGGCCGGCCCACAACGGTCGCGACAGGGGAGGAGACGATGGCCGACGAACAGAAGCAGTACAGCGCGGACCATGTCCTGGAGTATCCCTACGTCCGATCCGTCGGCCCGGTGATCGGCGCCTTCTTGACCGCGCTGCGCGACGGGAGGGTCGTGGGGATCCGCGGCACCGGGGGCAAGGTCATCGTGCCGCCTACCGAGTACGACCCCGTCACCGGCGACACCACCACCGAGATGGTCGACGTGGGACCGGAGGGAACGGTGACGTCGTGGTCGTGGGTGCCCCGGCCCCGCCCCAAGCATCCGCTGCAGACCCCGTTCGCCTGGGTGCTGGTGCGCTTCGACGGCGCCGACACCTCGTTCCTCCACGTCATGCCGGCGGCGAAGAGCACCGACGTCGTCACCGGGATGCGCGTGCGACCCGAGTTCATACCCGCTTCCGAACGAGTGGGCCACGTCAACGACATCGCGCATTTCGTGGCCGTGGGGGGCGGCTCGTGAGCGAACCGGTGACCATGATGGCGGCGCCGATCCGTCTCGACTACGTCTTCACCCCGGGCGTGGCCCAGAGCACGAACCTGCACGGGTTGGAACGGGGAGTCTTCATCGGCCAGCGCTGCCCGAAGTGCCAGAAGGTGTACACCCCCTCCCGCGGCTCCTGCCCGGTCGACGGGGTCCCCACCGAGGAGATCGTCGAACTACCCAACACGGGGACCGTCACCACGTACTGCGTGGTGAACGTGCCATTCGCCGGTCAGGCCATCGAGATCCCCTACATCTGCGCCCAGATCCTCCTCGACGGCGCAAACATCTCTTTCATGGCGCTCATCCAGGAGATCCCTCTCGCGGAGATCCGCATGGGCCTGCGGGTCGAAGCGGTCTGGGTGGAGCCCGAAGACCTCGGCCCGACGATGGCCTCGGTGAGGTACTTCCGTCCCAACGGCGAACCCGATGCGGCGTTCGAGACCTACAAGGAATACCTGTGACGGTGTTTCCCCGACTGACCTCGGGACGACGTCCCGTGGGTGTCGTGTCGTTCGCCCAGTACGACAACGTGCGCCGTGAGGGTCGCCGCAACGACGTCGAGATGCTCATGCCGGTGGTGGCAGAAGTGTTCGGCAACATCGGCATCACCAAGGACGACGTGGGGTTCATATGCTCCGGTTCGACCGACTACCTGGTCGGCGGCCCCTTCTCCTTCGTGGCGGCGCTGGACGCCGTCGGTGTGTGGCCGCCGCGGGCCGAGTCGCACGTGGAGATGGACGCGGCCTGGGCCCTCTATGAAGCCTGGGTGCTCCTCCAGGAGGGCCAGATCGACGCCGCGCTGGTCTACGGTTTCGGCCGGAGCTCACCGGGAAACCTCAGCGAGATTCTCGCCCTGCAACTGGACCCGTACTACATGGCTCCGCTGTGGCCCGATCCGACCTCCCTGGCCGCACTCCAGGCCCAAGCACTGATCGATGCGGGCCTGGCCACCGAGGCCGACTTTGCCGCCGTGGCGTCACGAGCGCGCCGGGCCGCGTTGGCCAATCCGCACGCGCAAGTGGCGTACGACCGGTCGGCCGAGGAACTGCTCCGAGAGCAGTACGAGGTGGCGCCCCTTCGGCGTCATGCCCTGCCCCCACTGAGCGACGGCTGTGCGGCGATCGTGCTGGCGGCCGGTGATCGGGCCTACGAGCTGTGCGAACGTCCCGCGTTCATCACCGGGATCGACCACCGGCTCGAAGCGCACGCCATCGGTGCCCGCGACCTCACGCGTTCACCTTCGACGGAGCTGGCCGGTCAGAAGGCCGGCGTGGCGAAGGGGAGCGTCGATGTGGCCGAACTGCACGCACCCTTCGCCCCGCAGGAGCTGATCCTGGCACGCGCGCTGGGCCTCGGTGCCGACGTCGACATCTCACCGTCGGGTGGTGCGCTGGCGGCCAACCCGTTGATGTCCGCCGGCCTCATCCGTATCGGTGAGGCGTCACGGGCGATCTGGTCGGGCCGGGCCGACCGGGCGGTGGCGCACGCCACATCGGGCCCGTGCCTGCAGCAGAACTTGGTCTGCGTCCTGGAGGGTGTGTGATGTCCGGGCGCTGCGCCGTGATCGGCATCGGCCAGACAGTCGCCAAGTCCAAGCGAGAGGACGTATCGATTGCCGGGCTGGTGCGCGAGGCGGCGATCATGGCCCTCGACGATGCAGGCCTGACGTTCGCCGACATCGATGCAGTGGTGGTCGGCAAGGCGCCCGACATGTTCGAAGGCGTCATGATGCCCGAGCTGTACCTCGCCGGTGCACTCGGCGCCGTGGGCAAACCGATGATCCGCGTCCACACGGCCGGCTCGGTCGGGGGCTCGACCGCCATCGTCGCCGCGCACCTCGTGGCGGCGGGCATCCACGATCGCGTCCTCACCGTGGCGTTCGAGAAGCAGAGCGACTCCGATGCCATGTGGGCCCTCTCGGTGCCCCAACCGTTTTCCAGCCCGCTGCTGGCCGGTGCGGGCGGGTACTTCGCGCCCATCATCCGGGCCTACATGCACCGCTCGGGCGCGCCCCGGGACACCGGGATGCGGGTGGCGGTCAAGGACCGCCGCCACGCATTGTTGAATCCGTTCGCGCACCTGCACCTGGCCGACATCTCCCTGAAGATGGTCGAGGACTCGATCATGCTCTGGGACCCGCTGCACTACCTGGAGGCGTGCCCGTCGTCGGACGGAGCCGCGGCCATGATCATCGGATCGGAACGAGCGGTCGCCCAGGCGGAATCGGACACCGGCCGGCGGCCGGCCTGGATTCACGGCATGGCCATGCGCTCGGAGCCCACGATGTTCGCCGGGCGGGACCAGGTCAATCCCCAAGCCGGGCGGGATTGCGCCGCCGATCTCTACCGCCAGTCCGGGATCAACGATCCGAGGACGGACTTCGACATGGCCGAGGTCTATGTCCCCTTCAGCTGGTACGAGCCCATGTGGCTGGAGAACCTCGGGTTCTGTGCCGAAGGCGACGGATGGAAGCTGACCGAGGCCGGAGCGACGTCGCTGCTCGACGGAGGTGACATCCCCTGGAACTGCTCGGGCGGGGTCCTGTCCTCCAACCCGATCGGGGCATCGGGCATGCTCCGTTTCCTCGAGACTGCGCTGCAGATCCGCGGACTGGCCGGCGAGCACCAGGTGCCCGACGCACGGCGTGCGCTCGGCCATGCCTACGGCGGTGGCTCCCAGTTCTTCGCCATGTGGGTGGTCGGCGTCGACCGTCCATAGTGGCCGGGGCCCGGCCGATATGCTCGACGATGGCCGTAGCCCAACCACCAGGAGGTCGTCTGTGAAGGTCGTCGTGGACTTCGACGAGTGTGCCAGCAATGCCGTCTGCATGGGCATCCTGCCCGAGGTCTTCGAGGTGCGCGACGACGGGTACCTCTACATCCTCAACGAGAACCCTCCCGAAGAGCTGCGAGGGAAGTTGCAAGAGGCCGTAAACAGCTGCCCCACGGGAGCCATCTCCATAGCCGAGGACGACTGACGCACCGCACCCCGAGCCACGACGCGGCGCGCACTCGTGCCGCCAGACGGCATGACTGACTCCATCATCGTCGACCCCCCCAGGGTGCGGTTCGCTCCGTCCCCCACCGGGTACTTCCATGTCGGGGGAGCCCGTTCCGCGCTGTTCAACTGGCTCTTCGCCCGCCAGCACGGCGGAACGTTCGTGTTGCGCATTGAGGACACCGACGAGGTGCGCAACCGCGCCGAGTGGACGGACGGGATCATCGCCGCGCTCGAATGGTTGGGCATGGCCCCTGACGAAGGGCCCTACTTCCAGTCTGCGCAGGGTGAGGCGCACCAGGCCGCCATCGAGGCGCTCTGGGAGAGCGGGGCACTCTACGCCTGCGCGTGCACGCGCCCGGAGATCGACGAGCGCACGAGAGAGCGGGCGGCCGCCGGAGACCCGACGCCGGGGTACGACGGGCATTGCCGCGATCTCGGCCTGCCCCGGGGGGACGGTCGGGCGCTGCGGTTCCGTACCCCGGACGAGGGCAGCACCATTGTGTCCGACCTCATCCGGGGGGAGGTGGAGTTTCCCAATCGGGCCACCGAAGACTTCATTTGTGTCAAGGGAAACGGCAAGCCTCTGTTTGCGTTGGCCAACGTGGTCGACGATCGCACCATGGCCATCAGCCATGTGTTCCGCGGGGAGGAGCACCTGCCCAACACGCCCAAGCAGATCATGTTGTGGCACGCGCTGAACGACGCCACGTCCTCGCACATGGCCTTGCCCGTGTTCGCCCATCTTCCGCTGCTCGTCAACGAGAAAGGGCAGAAGCTCTCCAAGCGCCGTGACCCGGTGGCGGTCGAGATGTACCGCGAGCAGGGCTACCTTCCGTCGGCCTTCCGCAACTACCTCGCCCTCCTCGGCTGGAGTCCCGGCGAGGAAGAGATCCTCCCGTTGGCGACCTTGATCGAGAGGTTCCGCATTGAGGACGTGCAGCGATCGCCCGCCTTCTTCGATGTCCGCAAACTGTCCCACATGAACGGTGTCTACATCCGGGAGCTTCCGACCAGCGAGTTCATCGAGCTGTCCCTGCCGTGGGTGCACCCCCAACCGGGCCAGTGGGCGGCCGGCGAATGGCACGACCCCGATAGCGGGATCGCGTTCACGCAAGGGCCGCCGTGGCCCGCTGAGTGCTTCGATCCCGATGTCTTCGCTCGCATGGCCCCGGTCGTGCAGGAGCGGGTGGCCACCCTGAGTGAGGTGCCCGCACTGGTGGACTTCTTCTTCTTGGAGGACCCACCCATGGATCCCGACAGCTGGCAGAAGGCCATCGCGCGTGACGATGTGGCACCGTCGATCCTGCGAGCGGCCCTCGAGGCCTACGCCACCTGTGCCTGGACGCGCGACGAACTGCACGATGTCACCGCCGAGATCGGGCTTGTGCACGGCCGGGCCCTGGGCAAGGCACAAGCACCGATACGGGTGGCGGTGACGGGAAAGCGCGTGGGCCCGCCGCTGTTCGAATCGCTGGAGGTTCTCGGTCGGGAAGAGACCCGACGTCGCCTCGCGACAGCGCTCGAGCGGCTGGCCGCAGGCACCTGATGCTCTTTCGTCCGCTGCGTATCGCACTTCGGATTGTGAGTCTCCTGGTGGCGGCCCTCCTGTTGTACTTCGCGGTCAGCCTGGTCCAGGTGTGGCTCACCTCTCGCGAGTACGACCCCCATCCTGCGGCGGCGATCTTGGTGATGGGAGCGGCGGAGGACAACGGGACGCCGACCCTCGATCTCCAGGCCCGGCTGAAGGAGGCGGTGATCCTGTTCCAAGACGGGTATGCCCATCTCATCGTGGTGACCGGGAGCAGGGAGAAGGGAGACGTCTTCACCGAAGCGGGAGTCAGCAAGAGCTACCTGGAGCACAAGGGCGTGCCGGCGAGTGACATCCTCGAGGCCGGGGGCACCAACAGCTACGAAAATGTGGCAGATGCCGCCCCCCAACTGATCTCCCGTCATGCCACGTCCGTGCTGGTCACCACCGACCCCTTCCACGAGGATCGTTCCATGGCGATTGCCTCCAGCCTCGGGCTGACGCCATCGCCCACGCCCACCCGGACGTCGCCCATCACGGGCTGGTCGACGGTGCCCTACTTCCTGAAGGAGGCCGTTGGGGTCGGCCTCGGTCGGATCGTCGGCTTCAACCACCTGGAATGGCTGCACGAGGCCTGATGCCTGCTCCCACCCGGCACTACCGCCGCAGGGGCACGATGGCCCCTGACCTGGGGGCGCTGGCTACCCCGGATAGCTCGGCTAACCTGATCGTCCACCCATTCGGGGGTGGTGTAATCGGCAACACGACTGGTTCTGGTCCAGTTATTGAGGGTTCGAGTCCTTCCCCCCGAGCACCGGCGGAATCCTCCGGGAAACCTCCGCTCGGCCCCATCGTCTAGAGGCCAAGGACACCACCCTCTCAAGGTGGCGACACGGGTTCGAATCCCGTTGGGGCTGCAAAGGAAATACCAGTTCAGAGGCAGTAAATCGGCACAGGAACTCCGGTCAAGAATGGGTTGTCCATCCTTTTGTCCATCTATTCCGGTAGGCTGGGATGGACAAGGTTGGACAGACTGGACGGGAGCGACCATGCCGGGCTCGATGCGCCAACGGGGAGAAGACTCGTGGCAGCTTCGGGTCCATGCCGGGCGAGACTCGATCACGGGTCGCAAGCGCTATGTCGAGCGCACGTTCAGGGGTAACAAGCGGCAGGCGTCCAAGGCGCTGGCGGCACTCGTCACTGAGACGGAAGGACTAGCGCCACGCTCCACGAAGGAGGGCACCGTTGGAGCCCTCCTGAACGAATGGCTCGAGCACGCTGCGCCCAGCTTCTCGCCCAAGACCGTGGCCACCTGCCGGGGGTACATCGACAATCCGATCATCCCGGCGATCGGCTCAATCTCGGCCAGCAAGCTGACGGCCAACGAGCTCGATCGTTTCTATCGGCATCTCCTCGAGGTAGGCGCCTCTAACGGTCCGTATGCCCCGGCAACCATCCGTCGCGTGCACGGGATCATCCGACGAGCCATGACCCAGGGAGTTCGCTGGGGGTGGATCAGCCGTAACCCTGCGATCGACGCCTCCCCGCCCCGGGTGCCGATTCATGACATTCAGCCGCCGAGCCCCAATGAGGTGGTGAGGCTCTTCCGATTGGCCCAGGAGTCGGATCCGGATCTGGCCACGTTCATCGTGCTGGCTGCCTCGTCAGGAGCCCGACGTGGGGAGCTCATTGCACTGCGTTGGAACGACATAGACCTGAGCCAAGGGACGCTTTCGATCGAGCGGGGTATCGTCCTAGTGAACGGGCAGCTCATCGAACAGGGAACCAAGACCCACCAAAGCCGGCGGATCACACTCGACGCTGCGACGGTGAAGTTCCTCAACGAGCATCACGGCCGAATGGCGGAGGCGGCTGCGCTGGCAGGAACCACCATCAGCTCGAACGCGTTCGTCTTTAGCGAGACTATTGACGGCAGCCTCCCGTGGCGACCTGATTCGACCACTCGAGCATTTCGCACCCTCTGCAAGAAGGCTGGCGTTAAGGGTGTCCGGCTGCATGATCTCAGGCATTACGTTGCGACGCGTCTCCTGAGTGCCGGCATTGACGTTCGGACCGTCGCGGGCCGGCTTGGTCACCGGAACCCGAGTACTACCCTCAACGTCTACTCCCACTTTGTGCCTGAATCTGACCATCAAGCGGCAGATGCACTTGGGCAAATTTTTGATGACGCCGGGCGCGCTCTTGACAACGCAGAGGGACCGGAGGCTAATGCTCGTGAGAACTAGCTCTTCGCACCTCGATACAAGCGAGACTAAAGATTCGAGCTCGAACTCGGTTTATTCCCGGCCGACGCTGAGTTGATCGCGTAGAATCTCACCGCCACACCTGTGATCCTTAAGTCGGAAAGGAGGGCGACGTGGGCCAAAAGTCATCAATCGAGTGGACAGAAGCTACGTGGAATCCAACTACGGGATGTGACAGAACCTCCCCGGGGTGCGATAACTGCTACGCACTGACTCTTGCTAAGCGCCTCAAAGCGATGGGCGTCGAAAAGTATAAGAACGATGGCGATTCACGAACGAGCGGTCCGGGATTCAAACTGACGACACATGATGACGTTCTTGCCGTGCCGTTTTCCTGGAAGCAGCCGAGGTTGGTATTCGTAAACTCGATGAGCGATCTGTTCCATGAAGGCGTTTCAGACGAGTTCATCTTCGCTGTATTCGACGTGATGCGCGATACGCCAAGACATACATATCAAGTTTTGACGAAGCGATCGAGGCGACTTCTGCAGTTGTCGTCACGTCTGATCTGGCCCTCGAACGTTTGGATGGGTGTGAGCGTGGAAGATGCGAGATACCGATTTCGAATCGAACATCTTCGGAAGGTCCCGGCAGCAGTACGTTTTGTTTCAGCGGAACCCCTCCTGGGTCCGCTCGGAGATGTCAACCTCGTTGGAATTGACTGGGTGATTGCAGGGGGAGAATCCGGACCTTCCGCGCGATCAATGAATATCGCTTGGGGCCGACAACTTCGAGACCAATGTCTCGAGGCGCAGGTTAAGTTCTTTTTCAAGCAATGGGGCGGCCGCACGCCGAAAGCAGGTGGCCGGGAGTTGGACGGCCGAACATGGGACGACTTGCCGGCACGAGCAGCCGGATAGGGCGAGCGGCGAATGCCTGCGAGCTCAGATTTCTTTGGACAGAGAAATCCGCAGGCAGTCTTGAAACACGGTGTTCTGACTCGGTACGCCCACTATTTCGCAGGAAGAGCTGGCAGCGCGACTGGGGGTCGCGTTGCGTTCGTTGACGGATACGCCGGGGAGGGTCGGTACGAGGATGGGAATCCAGGATCTCCGTTACTGCTCGCGTCGCAGGCCAATCGAGTCGAATCTCTGGGACGAGATGTCAAACTGGCCTTTGTCGAACAGGATGACGCACGAAGGCTGCGTCTGAATGAGACCTTACAAGAGAATAAGGTAGTTCCCGATCAACTCCTGGGCGGCAGCTTCGAGGAAGTTGTCGATACGTTGCTGAACCGCTACAAGGATCGAGCTGTTCTGTTGTTTATTGATCCTTTTGGATTGGCAGTAGATCGATCGACATTAGAACGGGTGCTTGGGCGGTCATCGAAAAAGCAGCCAATTGACGTCTTGTATCACTTCAGTTTGCAGACCGTGGCCCGGATGGGTCGTGCCGGTATTATGGATGACCCGCTAGCCGTGAGGAGTTCAAGTCAGCTCGATGCGGCGCTCGGCGCGATTGATTGGCGTACACCGTTCGAGGGAGCAGTCCGTAGTGGCCAGCCAACATCTGCGGCGATGGAAGTTGCCAGGATTTTCGGTGAATCGATCACGTCGGCCGTCCCCATGAAAAGGACAGCCGTGCCTGTCCGACAGCGACCGGACCAACTGCCAAATACCTACTCATGTTGTTCTCAAACGATGAAAAAGCGCACTGGGATTTCGCCGACGTTGCATCGAAAGCGCATGTCGATTGGCTTCATCATTGTGATACCGCTGATTACGAAGCCAACGTGAAGCGTGCTGAACACCACGGAGTACAGCAGCTCTTCAAGGATGAAGCGCCAAGACCGGAAGATGTCGCCAAGCAGCTTGAGGAGGAGGCTAATCAATACTTTCCCCCACATCTTTTGGCACTCTTGGCTGAACACGGCTCGGTTCGGCCAGTGGAGATGATCGAAGATGTCTACGGGAAGATGCTCGGCAGAGCCAGAACAACGCATATTCGTGCAGCCCTGAGAGCACTTCATGCCTCCGGCCGGATCGAGGACGACGGTTCACGAGAATTCTGGATGCGGACATTGAAATCCGCTGGGGGTTAGCGTCCACCAAAATTGCTCAACTATCTTTTGGCATTCGGTCTTGTAGATCGATATCGGGTAAAGCGAGGGTTTCGCCCAGGCTCCGGAGGGCCATCTGAGTTGTCCAGACCGTCTTACCCGTCTATCCCAGTGCTCCTGAGCTGGGCCGCTGGTCCACGCAATTCGTCACGGTCTTCCCCGTCGCTCCCATTTGATCGCCAATTCTGATTGCCAAGGAGGACCACCGGCGTCGCTGGTCGGTGTTCTGCGTCGCCTGAACGGGCACACCCAGCACCAACCGCGACTGACACGCTCTGGATGGGCATGGCAGAAACCCAACCGGTCGCCGCAAGCCGATCGGCTTGTGGCGCATGGGTCGACAGACTGGCAGCATGACCCTGTGAGAGTCGACCCGGATCCCAGTGGCTCAGAGAGAGACATGCTGGGGCAGTACCTCGACTACCAGCGCGAGACCATATTGTCGAAGACGGACGGGCTGACCCAGGAGCAGCTTGCGCTGAAGCACGCACCCTCCGAGCTCGCCCTCGCCGGTCTTCTCTACCACCTCGCGTTGGTGGAAGAGAATTGGATGGAGGTCCGCTTCTCCGGCCTACCGGACCGAGAGCCCTGGGTCGGGATAGATTGGGAGAGTGATCCCAACTGGGAGTTCCGCACCGGCTGTGAGCTCAAACCAGACGATCTGCGGCGGCGGTATCGGGAGGCGTGTGAGCGCAGCCGGCAAGTCCTAGCCGATGCGGCCGATCTCGATCAGCTGTCGGTACAGCCGCTTCGTGACGGCCAGCGCTTCTCACTCCGCTGGGCGCTTCTGCATCTGATTGAGGAGACGGCACGCCACGCTGGCCACGCCGACTTCCTCCGTGAGGCGATCGACGGCGTAGTCGGCGAGTAGCCAGAGAGGGACGCCGTCCCACGAGACGATGGTCCTGCGACGGTAGGACATGCCCGAGGGCACCCAGGCTCGCAGACAGCGTGGCTGAACCGTTGATGTCCTCGGCGGCAACCTTCGACCGGCCGCCAGCGTGATACTGGCAGAGGGAACCGGAGGCTCTGATGGTGATCCGAGACACGAGCTGGCAGCAGGACTCAGCACGACGAGTACGTCACTCGAAATGCGCTTCTGTTTGTTTGCTCGTAGCCATGACCATGCTGGCGGCTTGCAGTTCCGCACGCCCAGGGTCGACCACAAGTGGTGGCACGAGCACGACACCGGGGGGCGGGGCGTATCCACAATGCCCGGCTCGATACCCTCAGCTGGCCGCTGCGGCCGGGAGAGGACAGGCGCTGGTCCCGCCCGGGGCGGTTGCGCTAGTGGACTGCGGGTATGACTACCCCCGGGTTCCCACCGGACCGGCGAAGATCCGCAATTCTGCTCCACTAACGGGGCCGCGGGTTATTGGTAGCGCAGTGAAAGGATATGAGTTGCTGCTCGACGGGCAGCCGCCCGCAGCATCGGCTCAACAAGCCTGCCTACGCCGTGGTATTTCCTCGGGCGACACCACCCACGATGTATTGCTGTTCGGCTATCGGGATGGCCGGGTGCTCGCCGTCGCCTGGGACAATGCGTGCTACGCCAACGGCGGATCCTTTCCCGGGACGGCTCTGGGGGCCGGCGGGTCCTCGGCATCGTTGAGCTTTTCAGTCACCACGACACTCACCAGTCTCCTGGCGGTCATGTACGGTCCGGGTGCCCCTCTCCCGCCGGGCGGAACTCGCCCAGCGCCCTCGGTTGTCGGCCTTAGCATTGATGCAGCACGAGCCGCGGCGCTCAAAGAGGGGTTCGGCGTCGACGTGAACGGGGAACTGCTCGACGCCTCGGTGCCGCTAAATACCGTGGATGTGCAGTCCCCACCGCCGGGCGCACCCGCGTCAACCGATGAGCCCTTGAGTCTCACCGTCGCCGTGCCTCCGACTACCACCTGTACCGCGAACGAACTACAAGGGGCCGCGACCCCCGGGGAGCCTGGCGCCGGCACTGCCTTTACGACCCTCATGCTCCGCAACATCAGCCCTAGGCCCTGCACCCTGACCGGACCACTTCGAGTCACACCAATGGACGAGCACGGCCGCGCCCTGGCCGCCACCGACACGATCCCCGTACCGCAACCGCTGGTGCTCTCGGCAAACAGCCCCGACCCGTCCGAACTAGCCGAACCCGACACCCTCGCCGCCAGCGTGCTGCTCTCAAGCACCGACTACGCCGGCAACTGCACCGGCCCTGTCGGCCACCCCCAAGACTGGGAGGTAACTCTGCCCGATCGAAGTCAACTGATGGTCTCAGCCCCGAGCCAGTCCTCATCCTTCCCACCAGTAATCATCTGCGCGGAACAGGTCAGCGCCGGGCCAGTCAGCTTCGTTGGCTGGCAAGCGCCCTGAGACCGGGTGGCACATCGACCGGACCCGCATCGAGACGCCGGATCCTCCGCCACGGAATCGCGACCCGTACTCGGCGAACAGTGGCACCCCTATCGATCGTGGAATTCTCAGCGCGTCATAGCGGCCGCCACAAAATATGCGGAGGATCTATCCTGATTCACCATGAGAGTCAGGCACAGGGATCATCTCAGGAAGGTGATGTGCAAAGCCTGCGGGGCGACCTGGAGGGTGAGGTTTTCGTGGGGAAAGCCGCACCGTTTTAGTCGCTTCAAGCCGAGACCAGACGGCACCCAGTTGGTGCGGGACTACTCGGATGAATGTCCTAAGTGTGCGCAGCATTGGACAGGTCGATGGAACGTTCTCGACCAATTGCGACTCAGGAAGTAGCGAACCGCTACGCATCCGAATCAAAGCAAGCATCGAGCCGAGTCAGCCAGCGGCGCCTCAAGACAGCATCCCCGATGTGCGATCGAGGCGCAGCAACTGGAGCAAGCACCGAGTTCGTCGAGCTACCACTCGGTGCCCGCAAGCGGAACGGCTTACGGGAATGATCCAGTTCACACCACTGCAGCCCAGCATAAGTCCGTAGGACCCGCCCGCTGAAGATTTTCGTACGGGTGCGTCATACGGACCGGATCCTCGAATCCCGGAGCACCCCTTGCCGTCGCGCTCCGGCAGAGCGCTTACTGTCTCCCTCACTCAGGCTCGCCTCACTGTGCCGGCGTCCTCGTGGGGAAGTGTCCCCATTACTCACATCGCCTCACGGTTGCGGGAAGGAAAGCCCGACCATTGCGAGCAGCGCCACCTTGGGGACCACGATCCGTCGTCCGAGACGGATGGTCGGCAACTCACCACGAGCGGCCAACTCATACGCGAAAGCCCGGGACACGCCGAGCAAGCGTCCGGCTTCGCCCACCGAAACGACCAGCTGGTCGCCCGACAGCACGACCGACGCGTTGGTGATCGCCGCACGTACGCCGTCGTGTGACGACTCCACCACCGTTTTGCACATGGCGGGGTCTTGACGGACAGCCGCGTCTTCATGCTCCTTAGCCCGCGCGGTGGACGTCGAGGCAGCCTCTCGGGACTGCCGTTTGGGTCGGATCTGGTGGATCGTGGGGGGATTCATGTCGAACACGATGAACGATGAGCGTAATGAAAACCTTCATGGAAGCCTTCATGACGCAAGAAAATCCAAAGAAATCTGCGGTGAGCCTTGACGCGCTCATTCGCAGACTCATCAACTGAGAATGCCTAAAAGTCCAGACCAGAGGGTTCATGATGACGAACCATTAACCCTTCATGGTGTGGTCACGCTGCATCGATTTCAGTGATGCGCGGAAGTGATCCGCGTAACCGAGGAGGGTCGCCCCACAACACCTGACCGTGGGTGCTCGCCTCTCTCCTTCGGCTGGTGTCACACCGTCGTCGGCCGTCAATGGTCGCTGCGGAATACGGCTCGCCCCCGGAGATCGCCGGCCATGCCAGCGCCGGGGTCGGCCTTTATGATCCTCGCTCGGCCGATGGCCGTCCATTGACGGCCGCCGCCGGTGTGAGGAAATCGCGCGTAGGTGATTGATGACGGGAAAAGGCGGGGCGACGAGCGCTCCACCCGGCATCAATCACCAGAGGGGGACGTAGTCGTTCTGGGTGGTCATGAATCGGAGGATGGACAAAACGCCTGCGTGTGGGGTTCATGGTTCCAATCATGAAGGGTGAATGACGCAGCGGCCCGTTTGGAGGGCATTTGGCTGCGCCGGTCATCGGGACAGTGGTGTCGAAAGAGAAACCCCTGCGTGCGGGGTTCATGGTTCCAATCATGAAGGGGTTAATGATCCGAGCGCCCGTCGGCAGGCACTTGGCCGCGCCGTTGGTCAGACAAGGTGGATCGGAGAACAACATCCCAGCTGAAGGGGTTCATGGTTGCAACCATGAACCCCTTCATGACGAGCGCGGAGGGCTTTTTGATGAAGGAAAGCGCGAGCGACGAATTCGCTCCCCAGTTCTTTACATGCGAACAATTCAACCCAATCAACAGCCGCCGAGCGGTCACCAGCATGTGGGGCAACTTCACGGGATCGCCCCACACTTGCCATCGCTTACCTGGTGGGAGGCCCACCTGGGCTTCTGGCAGCGCCAAGCGGTCCTCGATGTTGCCAGTATCAGTCTCCCTTGTCGCCGCCATGGTTATGACATCGATCTGTCGTTCCTGAATCGAGCGGAAGAGACTGACGGAGAGTCCGTAGGGCTCACCGTCTCTCCGGCAAGCGCGACCATCATGAAGGTCGCGGCGCGTCATGAAGCAGAGAGCAAGATGGTCAAACAGGTCCCCTGTTTGAGAGAGCGTTGCCGTCAGCCTCGCTCGATGACTATCCCCGAGGTTTCCTCGGGTTCGCTGCGCTGGGCCAGATGATCGAACCAATGGACCAAGAGAGGGCAGCAGCTTCGACCTCGAAGCGGGTATCTCGTATGCCGACGTTGACCGGTGGCCGGCACCTCGTGGTGAAGGTGCGGTTGTCCGATTCCGAGCACGATGCGCTTCGGCACAGAGCGACGACTGCGGGAATGTCAATGCAACGATTCCTCTTCGAGGCGGCGATGGCCGGTTCAGCCGCCCAATCGGCCGACCGGCGCAGAGCGCAGGGGGATGCGCAGCGGGCTCGGCTGGTCTTGACCAGCATCGCCAACAATGTGAACCAGTTGGCTAAATGGGCGAATACCAACCATGTTCTCCCCGACGCCCTCGGGACAGCGATCGAAGACGTCCGTCGAGCCACCGCCGAGGTGGCCGAGACACAGAGACGACTCGGGTCCAGTTTCGAGGAGCCTCGATGATCGCCAAGGTCACCAGTGGCTCGTCGGGCCGTGGGCTCGTCCGGTACCTGTTCGGACCGGGCCAGGCGAATGAGCACTTCGACCAACGGGTCATCACAGCGGGGCTCGTGCTGGGCGGCGAGGCACTGACGGGCGGGAACCTCTCGAGCCAGGACATCGCCGACATCGGTGCGGGACTCGACGCGGCCCACGAGGGGTTCGGCACCAATCCCAAGGGTGGCCACATCTTTCACCTGTCGCTGTCGCTCCCTCCCGGCGATCGGCAACTGAGCGACGACCAGTGGGCAGAGATCGCCCACAAGGCCATGGGGGCGCTGGGTTTGGAGGGTGAAGGAATGCAGCCTGCAGCCTGGTTGGCAATCGGACACGGGACCAGCGCGCACGGCAACCAGCACATCCATCTCGCGGCGTCCCTGGTGCGCGTCGACGGCAGCCGGGTTAATACCTGGCATTCGAAGCAGGCCCTCTCTCGGCTGTGCGCCGAGATCGAGACCGACTACGCTCTGACCCCCATAGAGGGCCGAGCGGGCAGGGGGATGCCTGGGCTGAGCAGAGCCGAACTGGAGCGGACCGCCCGGGAGCAATTGGCCGAGCCCCGGCGGAACACCCTCGCCCGCATAGTCCGCGAAGTATCGGTTGCCTCCAAAGACGAAGCGGAGTTCGTCCGGCGGCTGCGGGGGAGCGACGTTCTCTTGCGACCCCGTTTCGAGACCGGAGGGAAAGAGATGGTGGTCGGCTACTCAGTTGCCTTCAAGGCGCTGGACGGAGACCCGCCGATCTGGTTCGGGGGTGGGAAGCTGGCCAGGGACCTGACCTTGCCGAACTTGCGCCAGTTCTGGGAGGGCTCTGCGGCAGATCGCCAGCTGGCGGTTATCGAATGGAGCGCCACCAAGGCGATCGCCCCAGGGAGAGAAGCCGTCATCGGTATCCCCGACGACTGGCGACGAGCGGTGAAGGCCATCGAAAGTGCCGTCGAGAAGTTGCAGGAAGTCCCGGCGTCCGACCTCGCCGCCTGGCGTGGGGCATCCCGAGAAGCCGCTGGCCTCTTCGCCGCCTGGTCGAGACGGCTCGAAGGGGACACTCCCGGGCCGATGGCAGCGGCAGCAGACGCATTGGCTCGCTCGGCGCAGAACCGGCCAGGTGATCCGGTGCCGAGCCGGCACGCGGTGGCGAACTTTCGCGGGGTTGCAGCAATCGCGGCCCAGTCGCAGCTGAGCAACAAATCGCCGATGGCCTGGGCCATGCTGATCGACCAGCTCGGTCGAACACTCCGGACAATCGGCGAGGCCCACGATGCCCGAGGGGAAACGGAAACGGCCCGCGCGTTGGTCGACAATCTCTCACGAGAACTCGAGGTGCTGCACGATCGGTTCGAGACGAGCTCACCGCACGAGCTGATACCGGGTGAGCGAATGGCCGACCACCGCAACCCCCTGTCCGGGTACGAGATCCACGTTGCTCATCACCGCGGACGGGGGTCAAGCCACGATCGCGGCTTTGAACGCTAGCGACCCAGGTGCTCGTCGGTTACCGTCCGGACGATTCTCCAGACGCTACGAATAACGCAAGAAAATACATCTACAGAATCTGATGCCGCCGCTACGTGCATTTCCAATGCAACGTCCTTCTCAGCGGCCGTTTGACTCGGTGCCTTCGACTAGGCACTCTCTGTGAATCCCCATCGCTGTTCGACCTTGCCGTAGTGCCAATAGGCGATAGCGAGTACCCACACGACGACGAACAAACCGGCAATGGCAAAACCAGCGCGATTGATATTGAAGTTGGCTATGAAGTCCCAGAACGGACCTCGCATATGTAGTTCAGTTGAGACCCCCCCACAGATCTCGATGGTCCCGATCAGAAGCGCCACTCCAATCGAAAGCCCGGTGATGACGAGGTTGTAGTAAATCTTGCGCACTGGTCGTGCGAATGCCCAGCCATAAGCGAAGTTCATAAAGATTCCGTCGAGGGTGTCAAAGAGAGTCATGCCACCCGAGAACAGCAGTGGAAGCGAGAGTACGGCATACCACGGCAACCCAGTAGTCGCAGCCGCGGAGATTGCCGCCAGGAGCAGCACCTCGGTGGCGGTGTCAAAGCCAATGCCGAAGATGAAGCCCACGAAGAGCATGTGCCATGATTTGGTAATCGATTTCATGTAGCGACCGAAGAAGCGCACCATGAAGCCGCGGGCCTCGAGCTGGCGTTCGAGCTCTTCCTCGTCGAACCCTCCCAGACGCATCTGTCGGAATACCGTGAAGATCCCAGCAAAGGCGATGAGGTTGAGTCCGGCGATCAGGTACAAGAAGCTGGCGGCGAGCGACGTCCCAACGACACCACCGAGGCTCTCGTATGTAGAGTTCGGATCCACCACTGCGCCGAAGACCGCTCGGGCAGCGAAGGCCAGGCCGATACCCACCACCATGATGATGGACGAATGTCCAAGGGCGAAATAGAAACCTGTGGCTAGGGGCCGCTGCCCGTTTTGATCGGCGATCAGCTTGCGAGTGGTGTTGTCGATGGCAGAGATGTGGTCGGCGTCAAAGGCGTGACGCGCGCCCAGCGTCCACGCGGTGAAGGCGACGCCGAGTCCGATCCCTAGTCCCTTGAACTTGAAGTGGTGCGGTGCGATCTCGAAAAAGAAAAGCCCCCACCCGGCCAGGTTCAGACCCACGACTACGAAGGTCATACCGGTCGCTCTGCCCCAGACGCTCGGTCCCAAATCGGCTCCATGGCTCGGTGAGTTAATGCCACTCACTGAGTCGACGGGGGAAGTGTCGTTGTTCACGGCAGCGGGGGCACGGCCGTCGGGACGGCAACGCCGATCATGGTGTCCCTGGTCACGATGTCGGCCAGCTGATCTTCGCTCCAGCCCTCGGTCCCCTTGGGCCGCATCGGCATCACGAGATAACGCATGTTGGCGTTGGAGTCGTGTACCCGGATGCGCACACTTGCAGGGATGATCGTGCCGAACTCAGCCAAGAGGGGTCGTGGCCAGCGGACGGCTCGCTTGCGATAGGAAGCGCTCTTGTACCAGTCTGGCGGGAGACCGAGAATCGCCCGCGGGTAGCACGAGCACAGTGTGCACACCACGAGGTTGTGGACTTGCGGAGTATTTTCCATAACGACAAGAGGGTCGCGGTCGTACATCTTTATTCCGAGCTTCTGGGCCGCAGCGCTGCCATTGGCCAAGGCGAGCTCTTTGAACTCTGGGTCGATCCAAGCTCGTGCCACTAGGTGTGCACCAAGAGCCGGCGTGGCCGCGTCCATCCACTCCAACCATTGGCGATGGTCTGCCGCCGAGAACAATTTGTGCTCGATGGCCAATTCGCGCACAGCGGTCTCGAGGATCTCGAACTCGTCCGGCGGGCTTTCGAGATCGCTCGTATGCCTGCTTCCATGTGGCGCGTGGGGAAATGGGGTCATTGGATTACCTCCTGATGGGCTCGAGCCAGTTCTCGAAAACCTCGATCTCATTGGTGTCTGTCGCCACTCCGTGGTAATCGGACCAAGTTTCAATTTGTCGAAATTGCACCCGATAGAGAGTCTCGCCACGCCCGCGCTCCCAAAGGCGTCCCCAGGCGTCATCCTCCGGGATGACGAAGGCAGCCAAGACGCGTTCCACCACTCCGATCCGCCCTTGAATGTAGGACGGTACCCGTGAGTGCGACAGAGTCGTCTGGGAGCGGACTTGCACGGTGTCGCCGACTTGAAAGCGGCTCATGGCCCCCCCTCGTACCGGGCCCGGACCTCGTCCATTTTCGTGGCAAGCTCGTCCTGGGTGATATGCCCTTTGTCCATTAACCGCGTGGCTGCGGCCAAGGCCCACTTCTGGTAGTAGGTCAAGCCGGCGTAGACGGTCTGGCCCAGATCTTCGATCGCCCTTCGCTTCTCCTCCATACTCATAACCCGACGCCAGTACAAACACTCCAACGTGGCATGGCATCTCTTTTCCCAGGGCGCAAGGTCGTGTTCGCCGAGAACCATTGGTTCCGCGGGAAGGCCACCGAAATCATTTACCGGACGGGGAAGACCAGGGGGATGCGTCATGATGTTTTCCTTACGCTCAGGAGTTTGTTGTCTGGTTTGGGAAACCCTTGCAACCGCGACGTGGCCCACGTCCCCGTACAGCACTCGTCGAGGATCACGAGGGCTAGGCAAAGAGCTCGATACGCATGTGCCACATCGAAGGTCTCCCCGTATGGGCATTCCGGTTGCATGAGGGTCGGCATGTCGTTACAGATGCTTATTAGCCGTGCAAATGTGTCGGCCATGATTTCGTCATAGAAATCCCAGTGATCTCGATCTGATTCGACCTCAGCCACGGTGGCTACAGCGCCTAGTGGTTCAGGCTGAGGTGCACCGACTTGCGATCGAATCATTTCGAGTCTTCCCGATGCATATCGATCACGACCGCGCCGGCGACTGCTTCGTTCTCGGCCATCCCAGAATCGAGTTTGGACCGAATCCCCGCACTTCGCCCCAAAAGACTCGGGCGACCCCTCGCCGAGCGCCTGACGTCCGGAACGAAATCCTTGAAGTAAATCTCAGTACCGTCCTTGACCTTAATCGTGCTCACTTGACAATCTCCTTGTCATTTGCCGTTTGACCCAACTCGGGTCAGAATCACGCAAGTTCCAGGGGCGAGACCTTCAACCTGACGACTTTCGCTCTTGTTGTCCGGCCCAGGTGTAACGATGACAGCAACGTCCAAAAAAATCATTCCCGCCAACGGGCTTTGCGGGATGTCGCTGCCCGTATACGGATTAGCCAGCTAGCACCAAGGTGATCGCTGCTTGACACGGGTCATCAAAGGAAGCGCATGAGTGGAGCCAGCAGAACAAATGACCCCATCGGCAAGCGAAGGGAGTTGGGACTGGTTGTTGGATCCCGTCATGCAGAGTTCGCTCGATCTGCTTGAGATCTAATATGCCATTCGCGGCGAGAAGGGATTCGCTCTTTGGCGCTAGCTGGTCATTTGTCATCCTGGCAGCGATAGCTGCAGAAACCCGTTGGCAGGAGTGACTTCTGAGACGACTGCTGCCAAGCTCGATGTGCGTCGGTAGCAGCGAGTCTGCCTCCACTTCAGGAACGCACGGAATACAGCGAGATAGGGAGAGCGAAATGCCATTTGTCAATATAAAACTGGTCGACGGCGTGTTCAGCGAGGAGCAGAAGCATGCGCTCGCAGCCGACATCACCGATGTCATGGTCAAGCACGAGGGTTCGGAAGCTTTCCGCGATGTGGTGTGGGTGCTGATTGAAGAACTCCACGTAGACGGGTGGCACATGGGGGGTAAGCCGTTCGAAGGTCCAAAATCCCTCATGGAGCAACTCGGTCGCGCAAAGACAACCTACGAGTCGATCGACGGCAATCCCATGACTCGTCAGGAGTTCGCGTCTGTGGCACCGCCGCTTGTCCACGATGGTGTCGAATCGATCCGATGATGATCAAATGACTCGGGTTGTCTGCGCCCTTCGGGAAACGATTCTGCCATGAGCACGTTTCTGTTTGTCGGCGGCACCGGAAAGGTCGGAAGTCGCCTCTCACCCTTTCACTTACGGTCCTGCTCTGACACGAGCGTACGGAGCGTTTCTCACGGATTGGTCTGGCCTGCTCGAGTTGTTCCTAAGGCGTGCCGACACTGACGGGGTGCGCCGCGTTGTGTTGCTCTCGGCCCCGCGGCGTTGAGTTCTTGCCGGAGGGTGTAGTGGCACTGGCTGAGAAGTCACTTAGGGAAGGAACGGTCCCGTGGACGATCTTGCGACCATCTCACTTCGCCTAGAACTTCACCGAAGCCATGTTCGTACCTGCTGACGATCAGGTGGCAGCTCCCGTGGGTAGCGGCGCCGAGCCCTTCATCGTTGTGCAAGATATCGCTGAGGTGGTAGTTACGGTTCTGACCAGGCAGACCTCTCAATAGGGGAGGTGCAACCTCAAAAGGGCTCTTGACCCTCCCCCGGGGGGACCGGTGAAAGTGTACTCCGTCCGCCAAGCGGCCGAGCGGAACAGAGGAGCAAAAACATGACCACCAAACTGAGCGGCGTCGTCGCGGCGCACATCGTCGCCGTGAACGCATTCGACACCGACGCCATCGTGGCGACGTTCGCCGAGGACGCCTACGTGAACGACAACCGGCGTGAGATAAACGGGGCCAACGCCATCCGCCGGTTCGTCGCCAAGGAGTTCGTTGGCGACCGCGTGACCATGGAAGTGCGCGAGGTCCTCGACCATTACGGCGACACCGTCGTGCGGGCCCGCTGCGACGGCACCTACGACAAGACGAATCTGCCTGACGAGCTGATCATGTCCAGCTACTTCAGCGTCCTCGCCCCAGCCTACATCGAGGTCGGTGACCTGGACATGTTCCGCGACGAGTCGATCTCCTATGCGCAACAACTCGCCCGAGCCGGCGTCACCATCGAGCTCCATGTGCACCCGGGCGCTCCTCACGGCTTCGAGCGTTTGGCCCCGGGATCGAATCTCGCCCAACGAGCCATGGGCGACCGAGCCCGAGCTGTCCTTTCCTTCTAACCACTAGCCATCACGACAGGAAACCCCAATGAGCACGTACGTTGCAACCGAGTTCAAGACCCAACCCGGACGAGCCGAAGAACTTGTCGCCGCCCTCCGCCAGGGATTGCCCGACAGCCTTGCCCACGACGGATGCGAGGCCATCTCACTCCGCCGCAACCAAGACGACCCGACCAACATAGTGTCCCTTACCCAGTGGGTCAGTCGCTGTCACTACGAGGAATACCTTGCATGGCGAACCGAAGCCGGCCTCACCGACGAACTCGGTGCCATGCTTATCGCGCCCATGTCCATCCGGTACTTCGATGAGGTCATCGGCCTTAGCCGATAGCGCGCGTCAACAAGCGGAGAGAACTCCAGCGGTGCAGTCTCCGCTCACCTCGGCCCCAGGTCAAAAGCCGGTCGAAGTCAGAAGATATCAACGGCCCGAATTACGCGTTAGCTCCAACCGAGCCAACCACTGTACGGGTCACAGCCTTGCTGGGGCTCGACGATAAAGATGCCGTCGGGTCACAGCCTCGGCCAGCTCGGTGAGCGTGACGACGCCATCCGCGCCGCGCTCGCGTCTGGGTTCGATCGCTGGGAGGCCGACATCCGCGCCGGCCTCGCGGCCATGGTGTCCTCGGACGAGCTCCGGCCCGATGCAGAGGCCGCGTGGCTCGCCTCCTCGACTCTGGCCAGTGTCCAAGGGGCCTCGCTCTCTCCCAGGCGCGCCGAGACCCGCCAGCCCTCCGTCGCGCCCTCGACGGCGCCCTCGCCCTGATCGGGAGCTTCCGCTCCGGTTAGCTGAGGGCTCGCACGTCGTTGGGACGACCCACCCCGGTCTGACGCCCGACTTTGTCCATCCGTTTGTCCCTCTATTCAGTGGGACCTGGTCACACCGAGCAGACGGAATTGACGTCCCAACCTATCTGAGCTGGGTAAACGCGACGGGACCCCGATGGACGAGCCTGATCGCCCTCTCGGAGTGGCGACGCGAATTCGAAAATGCCGCTTGGCCAGCAGATGCCGCGTGTCGGTCGGAATAACACACCGTTAGCGGTGTATGCCGAACAGGAGGCTCAACGGGAGATGACCCAACCGGTGACTACCACCGGAACTGACTGCTCGTTAACTGATCGTTAACTGTCATTCCACCCGGGTCGCTGGCCTTGCCACGGATTTCGACAAGGGTATTCGTTGGACCAGGCTTCGAGATAGAAGTGGCAGACCCATTCACCATTGTCATCCGCCAGTGCGCTGTGGCCATCATCGTGTAGCCCTCCTAGATGGAATTGCGAGGTGAGGCGAGGCGGACTGAGCTTGTTTGAGCCGGCTTGGGCTCCTCCGGCAGATTGAGCTGACTCTGGTCTGCTTCCTGCTGGACTCCTCGTTGAATGCCGAAGAAGGCGACCAGAGTCGCTGCCGCCATCACCCCCGCCATGACCAGGAAGACGGATCGGGTGGCGTAGGCGAAGTCGAGGCGAATGAAGTGGGGGATCGTTCCGGCGACGCCGCCGGCCTGAGACTCCGCGATGCGGCGCGCTTGGGATGCGGCTTGTCCGGTGGTCAACCCCTTGGCGACGAGGGAGCTAGTTACCCGGGAGCGCAGTTCGGCGACCAGGATCGTTCCCAGAACGGCTAGGCCGAGGCTGGCGGCGTAGTTCCGAACCGTCTGTGTGATTCCGGTTGCCTCCCCGTAGGACGCCCGGGACGCGCGGTTCACGGCGTCGGTGCTGGCGGGGGTGAGCATCAAGCCCATTCCTGCGCCCGCCAGAATGATGCACCAGATCTGTGAGTCCAAACTCAGTTGGGTGACCCGTTCCGCCCACAGGTAGAACCCCACTGCCGCCAGGGCACACCCGAACACCATCGGTCGCCTGGCGCCGATCCGGTCGAGCATGCGCCCACCGATCTGGGAGGCCCCGGCGAATCCAAGGAAGAAGTACAAGATATAGAGCCCAGTCTGTGAGGCCGATTCGCCCAGTGCGATCTCAGCGTATTCGCTGGCAAAGAAGAAGAGGGGCACGAAGGCCAACATGGCGATCCCAAGCACAAGGTTGTCCATGCGGAATGCATGGATCCGGAAGATCCGCACCTCCATGAGCGGTGAAGTCGTGCGGAGTTCGACGAAGTAGAACGCGATCAGCAAGACGACTCCGGCCGCGATGCAGGCCACGGTGGCAGGGTTGCCCCAACCCCAGATGGACGATTGTTGGAACCCGAGCACGCTGAGCCCGACACCGCCGGCGATGAGGACCAGCCCGCGGTAGTCCATCCTGGCCGATTGGTAGGACGTCGTTGGCTTCGAGATGGCGACGAGGACCAGGGCGACAATGGCGACGGGGATGTTGACCCAGAAGATCGCTCGCCAAGTCCACTGGGTCAGGTACCCGCCGAGAATTGGGCCGATCGCGGTGAGTCCACCGGCGATGCCGAAGAACAGAGCCAGAGCCCGCCCCCGTTGGTGCAAGCCGAACGTCTGCACCACGATGGCGAGCGCCGCCGGAAACATGATTGCACCGCCGACGCCTTGGATCAACCGGAACGTGACGATCCATGCCTCAGCCGCGCTTCCAGCTGGGGTCAATCCGCACATAGCCGACGATCCGGCGAAGACGATGACGCCCAGCACCACCATCTTCTTGTGACCGACCGTGTCAGCCAACCGGCCCCCGAAGGCGAAGAACGAGGCGAGTGAGAGCAGGTAGGCGTTGATCGCCCATTGCATGCCGGTACTCGATAGCCCGAGCTCCCGTTGGATCTGGGGCGCCGCTATGGCCACGATCGTCTGGTCGATGAAGGTCATCGAAACGGCGAAGATCATCGCCGCAAGCACGAGATTTCTCGACCGGCCAACGCTCACGTTGGTCCCTACCATGACGAGCTCATCTCTGTTCTGTCGTTCGTGGTGTAGAAGATCACGGCGTCGGTCAGGGGCTCGATCCCCTCGAGCACGCGGGCCAGGTCAGGGCTGAGGCCGTAGCGCTCAGCGAGGGCCCCTGGCGCCGTATAGCTCACTCTGGTGCGACCCTCGTCCTCCCAGATGAGGACCTTCAGCGGGAGCTCCAGAGCCACCAGAGGAGCGGCTTCCATGACTGGCGTCCCCGCTTCAGGGTTCCCGAAGATGATGACCCTGGTGTCGGGGAGGTCGAGCCCTGCCTCATGAGCCGCGTCGGAATGGTTTATGACCGCGAAGACCTTCATATCCTTGGCCGCCACCACCTCGTTGAACCGGGCCACGGTCTCGGCCACCGAATAGGGGCTCCACTTCGTCATGACTTCTGAGGCGTCGCTCACTCTCATGTTACGCATGCGCTGCTCCTTCTCGTGATTGGGGTCAATTGGTGACTGGTGTGATGCGAACGATCCGTCGGCCCGCACAGCCGGAATTGGTTTGAGTTAGCGGGTTGATCCTTCAAGGGCGATGTGGCCAGAAACGGCGGGCCAGTCGCATCGGATCTGAATGCGATCTTGGAGCGATCTCGATCTGTGGTCCGAGGACGAGCAGTTCTCAGTACCGAGCATTCCGCGCACGTTTGAGTCTCCTTTGATGGCATGGAGGAGTTGTCCTTGGACCTATTTCGAACTTACGAGTAACGATGACATCGCGCCGCGTCGGTGTCACTCCCGCCAACCAGATTCGTGACGGGTCGCTGACCTCACGGAGATCCTCCTGCTAGCGCCAATTCCTGGGCCGCTAGCTGGCGTAACTATCCCAGCCCATACCCACGAGATTGGCCGTCGTGAGGCGCCGGTACAAAGACGTCGAATTCACTTGACCTCAGCCGATTCGGGGATCACCCTCATATATCAAAGAGTTCCTAAACCGCCAGCGTCAGGTCAATGACTGACGCTGTTTCAACGATGAGTTCATCACATCGGCGTCCGTGATCTTCGATGATTGGTGATCTCAGTACGTGGGAGTCAGCCGTCCTCTGGACTCGCAGGATCGCGAACGGGGCTAGGCAATGTGACCGTTATGGTCGTTCCGACATTGGCAGGACTCTCCAGGCTGACATGCCCTCCGAGTGCTTCGACACGGTCAACGACCCCTATAAGTCCTGAGCCGCCAGTGAGCGAAGCGCCGCCGACACCGTCATCGGAAACGGTGGCTCGTACGTCGGAACCATCGAAACTTATCCGAATGGAGACAACCGAGGCATGGGAATGCTTTGTGGCGTTGGCGAGACCTTCTGACACCGCGAAATAGATGGCAATTTCAACTGCCTCGAGAAACCGAACTCGGTCTGGAGCCTCGACTTCGACTGGAATGGCGGATCGCCTGGCGAGCGATCGAATCGATGGCCCAAGGCCCGATCGGGTCAGCAGCTCGGGATGTAGCCCTTGAGAGAATAAACGAATCTCTTCGACCACGTTCTCGAGGTCTCGGGCCAGCTCGTCAAGACCCTCCTCGACCTCGGGAGACATCGCGTAGCGACGTCTCACGGTGCGCAGGTTCATTCCGAGGGATACAAGCTTTTGCTGAATGCCGTCGTGAAGGTTACGTTCGATCCGGCGTCGCGTCTCATCGCTTGCGCTGACGATTCGAGCTCGCGACGCCAAGAGATTGTCACGGGCTTGCACGTTTGATATAGAACTTGCAACCAGATGAGTGAAATCGGTAAGTCGCGTTTCGGTGTCGTGAGGCAGATCCTCTGCCGACGTGACGACGATCAAACCCCAATGCTCCCCATCCACAAGTATCGGGGCTCCAACGGTGGTGGCGCTGCGAAAGGGTTCGTTCTGGTTGAATCCGGCTACCGAGCGGCCGTCGATGCGCTCCGCCCGCCCGGTTTCTTTGATCTTCCTCGTGACGAGAACCTCTCCGTCGGAGAGGGCGCCGTTCAGATCATCTCTTGCTGTTGAGCCGAGCAACAACAGCGATCCGTCCGCACTGCGGATCACCTCGACAATCTGGACACCAAGTGCTCTACTCGCTTCGTGTGCCACGGCGGCGAAGATGACGCCGGGTGATGCCTGCTGAGCGACCAAGGTGGCAACCCGCCGAAGGGCAGCCCCCTGTTTCTCCGCGAGACTGCGTAATGCCGAGCGAGCTTCCGCATTAGAGATGGCGCTGGCCATCAGGCGGGTGAACTCGGCCAGCCTTACTTCGCTCCCCAAGGGTAAGACTTCGTCGGCCTCTCCGAACGCGGAGATGAACCCCCAGATGGAATTGTTGATGATCACCGGTGCTGCGACGCCTTGCCCGAAACCATTCGCGATATGCCCGGCGGCAACGGGTCCGGGGAGGTCTGACCAATCGTCCAGTCGTGCGGGCTCATCGGTCTCCAATACCTTTGCCTCGAGAGGGGCGTCCTCGAGGCCAAAGCTGGTGCCGTCAGGTACAGGGGAACGGCCTCCATGCGTGCCGAAGAGCTTTACGAGCACATTCGCCTCGGCGTCGTAGCGGAGCAAGGCCACTGCACCGACTCGCAGTATCCGCGCAGCTTCGTACGCGACGGCGGCGAATACCGATTCCGGTTCATCACCCACCGCGACGTGGGTGGCGACGCGTCCCAGCGCTCCCTGCCATTCAGC
>PMLV01000083.1:0-7192 GCA_003160635.1 Acidimicrobiaceae bacterium
GACACCTGGTGGCAGACCGAGACCGGTGGGATCCTCATCACACCGCTGCCCGGCATCACGGCCACCAAGCCGGGTGCGGCCATGACGCCGTTCCCGGGCATCTCCGTCGACATCATCGACAACGACGGCCGCTCGGTGGGCAACGACGAGGGGGGCTACCTGGTCATCACCGAGCCCTGGCCCGGCATGCTGCGCGGCATCTGGGGCGACGACGAGCGCTACAAGGAGACCTACTGGTCGCGCTTTCCCGGGCTGTATTTCGCCGGCGACGGCGCCAAGCGGGACCAAGACGGTGACATCTGGTTGCTGGGCCGGGTGGACGACGTCATGAACATCTCGGGCCACCGGATCTCGACGACCGAGGTCGAGCACGCCCTGGTCGGCCACCCCGCGGTCGCCGAGGCGGCGGTGGTCGGGGCCTCTGACGCCACGACGGGTCAGGCCATCGTGGCGTTCGTCACGGTCAAGGGCACCGGATTCGAGGATGCAGCCGAGGGTGAGGCGTTCGTACAGGAGTTGCGTGACCACGTGGCCCGCGAGATCGGCCCGATCGCCAAGCCCCGCGAGATCATCCTCACGCCCGAGCTCCCGAAGACCCGTAGCGGCAAGATCATGCGTCGCCTGTTGCGCGACGTGTCGGAAGACCGCGAGCTGGGGGACGTCACCACCTTGATGGACCCGACCGTCGTCAATGCCATCAGAGAGGGCATGGCCTCGGGGGCGGAGGACAAGGAGTAGCGCTCGCAGCCCTCTCTCGGCGTCAGGCGCGGACGAAGACCGGGATCGTGAAGTCGTCCGAGATCGGTCGGAAGACGACCCGCAGCGCCATGCCCACCTCGAGCTCTTCGAAGGGGCATTCGACCACGTTGGTCGTCATGCGAGGACCTTCGGCCAGGTCCACCATGGCGGCGACATAGGGGACCCGCTCCTTGAACGGCGGCATGTCGTTGCTGTAGATCACCGACCAGGTGTAGAGCGTGCCCTCGCCACTGGCCTCGACCCACTCCACTTCCTCGCTCCAGCACTTCGGGCAGAAGGGGCGCGGGTAGTACGAGTAGGCGCCACACGCGTTGCAGTGCCGGATGAGCAACCGCTCTTCCTTGGCCGCCTCCCAGAACTCTACGGTGTCGCCCTCGGGCGTGGGGAGGTCGAAGCGGGCTGTCGTCATGGTGCGATGGTGGTCATGGTGCCCTCATTGTGCCTGCCAACTGGCCACGCCCGAGGGCACGCTCGAGATTGACCCCCGCCCGGGCATCGGTCATGCTGCAACGAACCTGCCGCCGGCGTCAATTCTTGCTCGCCGAGGAACCACTTTGGGGGACGTGCCGACGTGTTGATGGACGAACACCTACGCCGCATGGCGGAGACGTTTCCCGACGAGACGGCATATACGGTCGTCGATGCCGGTTCGCTCACGTTTGCCGAATGGGACGGTCAGGCCAATGCCATGGCGCGTGGCCTGGTGGCGGGGGGCCTCAAGCCGGGAGATCGCGTCGGCATCCATCTGCACCCCGGAACGGCCCTGCACTGGCTGGTGTCCTACACGGCGGCACACCGGGCCGGCGGTGTCGCCGTGCCCATGAATCCCCGTCTGGCCCCGGCCGAGGTGGGGCACATGCTGGCGCACTCCGGTGCGACGGCGGTGGTGGCCGACGGGGCATTGGTGGCCACCGCCCTCGGTGCGGCGAACGGGAGCCTCTCCCTGGTGATCGACGCCACCCCCGGGGCCACGGCGCGCTCGTCGGGGCACGTGATCAGCTGGTCCGAGATCACCTCGGGTGACCGCGACGCCATGCAGGTGCCTCGTGACGACGATGACCTGGCCGACATCCTCTACACCTCGGGCACGACGGGGCGCCCCAAGGGTGTGGCCATTCGCCACTCCAACGGCTCCATGATCGGCGAGGTCCCGCCCTCGTGGAGCGGTGGCGGGTGGTTCCACGCCAGCCCGATGTTCACCTTCGCCGGCATCGCCTTCGTCTACACACCGATGAAGCTCGGGTTGCGGGGGATCTATCAACCGAAGTTCGATGTGGATCGATGGTTCAAGGTGGTGGAGACCGAGCGCCCGGTCGCCGTGTTCCTGGTCCCGGCCATGGCCCATCTGCTCCTCGACCACCCCGATTTCGAAACGGCCGACCTCTCGTCGATCTCGATCTGCTCGGTGGGCAGCGCGCCTTTGGCGCCCTTCGTGGTGGAGCGGTTGCAAGAGCGGATGCCCGATGCCGTCGTGTCGAACAACTACGGCATGACCGAGGCGGGGTCCGCCTACTGCACCATGCCCAAGGGTGAGGCCGTCAGGCATCCGGGGTCGGTGGGGCGCATCACGCCACCGGCCGTGGTGCGCATCGTCGACGCCGACGAGCAGCCACTTCCCGCCGACGAAGTCGGCGAGGTCCGGATGCAATTGCCCGGGCGCCAACGTGAGTATTTCGGGGACCCCGAGGCCACGGCCCAGATGTGGAAGGACGGGTGGATCGTCACCGGCGATCTGGGGAAGCTCGACGANNCGGAGCAAGGACGTGATCATCCGGGGTGGGCACAACATCCACGCCACCGATGTGGAGCACGTCCTCGTGCAGCACGACGACGTGGCCGAGGTCGCGGTCGTCGGCGCTCCCCATGCCGTCCTGGGCGAGGACGTGGTGGCGTTCGTCGTGGTGCACGATGGCGCCGCCGCGGACGGCGAGGCTCTGCGCGCCTACGCCCTCGAGCAACTGGCCGACTACAAGGTGCCGCGCCAGTTCCTCTTCGTCGACGAGCTTCCGCGCAACCCCACGGGCAAGGTGGTCAAGGCCGAGTTGCGAGCCCGCGTGGCCGACGCGGCAACCTGAGCGGCGATGCTCCGGGTTGGCGCACCGTGTGAGGCGGCGTGACCGGGGCGAGGTGCGCCGGCCGGGCCCGGCTCCTGGCGATCATGCTTGTCGCCGGTGCGGCGTGTGTGGCTGTCGGGCCGCGGGGAATGATGACGCCCTCCCCGGCAGGCGCCTCGCCGGTGGGCGACTGCCCGCCCCACGGCCGGGTCGTGTGTGTCGACCGGGCCGACGGTGGGCACAGCGTGCATGTGCGTGTGGGCCAGACGCTGATGGTGGTGCTGAACGGTTCGACGTTGCGATGGAGCGGGTTACGACAGGTCGGACCCGTGCTGCTCCGTTCCAAGGGTGCAGTGAGCCATCGCGGGGGAGGGCTCACCGCCTCGTACACCGCAGCCAAGGCCGGCCGGACCGCGCTCCGCGCCGGCGGCGCACCGAAGTGCTCCCCGGGTAAGGCCTGCCCGCAGTTCCTTCTCTTGTGGCAGGTGCGAGTCGTGGTCGGCTGAGCGCTCACGGCCCGACGTGGGGGGCGACCGACATCATCGCCTCCATCTGCTCGCCGTAGTGCGCCAGGGACCGGTGCTCGAAGCGGAGGCAGAACCCGGTGGCGCCGAGGGCGACGTAGGTGCTGAGGAACGCCGCCGTCCCCTCGGGGTCCCCGAGCGGGTCGATCGGGGGCTCGGGGGCCAGGATCATCGCGAGCGGCGCGCCATGCGCCGCCGCGTAGTCCCGGCGGGCCAGGCTGATCTCATCGTCGGCCAAGAGCGCGGAGAGGTCCTCGAGCTTGCCGCCGAAGGGCATCCAGGCGTCGCCGAGCTCGAGAGCCCGGCGCAACGAACGTCGCGTGCGCCCGCCCACCCAGATCGGCACCGCCCGGGGGAGCCCCGAGGGCTCGACGACGAATCCCTCGAAGTCGTAGTGAGTCCCGTGATACTCGGGAACACGGATGCCCCACGCCGCCCTGATGGCCCTGATGGCGTCGTCCGATTGCTCGCCCCGACCGACGAAGTCGTGGCCCAGCACCTCGAATTCGGGCTGGAGCGACCCGACGCCGACACCCACGATGACCCGGCCCTGGCTCAGGAGGTCGAGCGTTCCCAGGCGCTTCACCAATTCCAGCGGGTGGTGGTACGGCAGCACCGCCATGTGGGTCAACAGGCCGATCCGGTCCGTGTGGGCCGCCAGGTAGCCGAGCGTCGAGAACGGATCCCAGTACCGCCCGCCACGCACCGTCGGCCCGCTGGACGGGACCGCGATGTGCTCGGAGCACCCGATCCAGTTGAATCCGAGCATCTCGGCCCGCTGCACCACGGTCACCACGTCGTCGACCGTGGCGGTCGTCTCCCAGGCGGGAGGGTTGAAGCGCGGGTTCATGTGCAGGACCGGTGTGATGAGGCCGAGGACGAGAGCCATGAGGCGTGACCGTAGCGCCGGCGGGTCCGCCCGGCGGCGTACACGGGGGGCGGAGCCGAAGCCGGGGTCGTCCACCGAAGCGGCATGGGCCACTCACGCGACGTGACCGGCGAAGATTGGGCGATGGACTTCGACGTCGATGCCACCTTCGGGGACGACTACCTGTATTTCTACGCCGAGTCCACCGACGCGGGTCGTTCGGACGACGACGCGGCGGAGATCCTGGGGCGCCTCGACCTGCCGCCGGGGTCCCGCATCCTCGATGTGCCGTGTGGCCCGGGCCGGATCTCGCGCCGCCTGGCCTCCGCCGGCCACGAGGTGACCGGGGTCGATCTCTCGGCCCCGTATATCGCCATGGCCGAGGCCGAGCCGGTGGGGCCCAACGGCCACGTGTCGTACCTCCGGGGCGACATGCGGGAGTTGCCGGTTCCGGGCCCCTTCGACGCCGTGGTGTGCTGGTTCACCTCCTTCGGCTACCACGATGACGACGACTGCCGTCGGGTGCTGGCCGAATTCCACCGGGTGCTGCGCCCCGGCGGCACCGTCGTGATCGAGACGATGCATCATGACGGCGTGGTCCGGCACTTCACCTCGGCACCGGATGCGACGGTGCTGCGGCGGGGCGAGGACGCGCAGGTCGATCTTTCGCGCTTCGACCCGCTGACGGGGCGGATGGCGACGGATCGCACGGTGTATCGAGACGGCGTGGTCCGGCACAGCTCGCACTTCATCCGGCTCCCCACCCCTCCCGAATGGTCGCAATGGCTGGAAGGGGCCGGCTTCCACGGTGTCCGCTGCTCGGCCGGCGGGGGCGGCCCGCTCGAGCTCGACAGTTGGGTCATGGTGGTCGAAGCCACGGCGTAGGGAGCCAGGGTGGGACGCTGGTGGCCGGCGGCGTGGGACCGGACGAGCCCCTGTCGTGATTGGCTTTCGGGGTGTCGGTGTAAAGTGAACCTGACGTACTCGGCCATCATTTCGCCCATATCGCCTGGTAAGGCGTTCGGGGAGGGCAATGAACGTTGATGTGAAGCCATTGGCACGACCCCGAGAAGGTGCCGGGACGGAAGGGCGGAGATGAACGCTGGCATCGTGACATGGGGTACCTACCTGCCGTACTGGCGGCTGCAACGGGCGGCCATCGCGCAGGTCCTCGGCTCGGGCCCCGCCAAGGGATCCCGTGCGGTGGCCTCCTACGACGAGGACACCACCACCTTGGGGGTCGAGGCCGGACGGCGGGCCCTCGCCCTCGGTCCAGCCATGCCCGATGACCTGCTCTTCTCCACTCCGGCGCCCGGATATCTCGACAAGACCAGCGCCACCACGCTGCACGCCGCACTCGGCCTCGACAGGGCCTGCGCGGCCTACGACTTCGCCGGTTCCCCACGCTCGGCCCTGGGGACGCTCCTCATGGCGCTCCAGTCTGCGCCGGCCCGGAGGACACTCGCCATCGTCTCGGATCTCCGCACCGGTCTGGCCGGTGGGGCCGAGGAGCGGGACGCAGGAGACGGTGCCGCCGCCTTCCTCTGCGGCGCCGACGGTGCCGTGGCCGAGCTCGTGGGGCGAGGCTCGGCCAGCGACGAGTTCCTCGACCGGTGGCGGGTCCCGGGGGAAACGGACTCCCACGTGTGGGAGGAGCGCTTCGGCGAGGAGATGTACGTCCCGCTGGCGCGTGAAGCCTTTGCCGCCGCCCTCAAGGACGCCGGGATCGCCGAGAGCGACATCGACCACGCCATCGTGACCGGTCTCCACTTGCGGGCGGTCAAGGCCGTCACGGGCGGGCTCGGGGTGTCGGCCGCGGCGATCGCGCCCGACCTCCTCGCGTCCGTGGGCAATCTCGGGGCGGCCCAGGCCGGCGTGGCCCTGGCCGACGTGCTGGAACGGGCCCTTCCCGGCCAGCTCATCGTGGTGCTGTCGCTGGCCGACGGCGCCGACGCCCTCGTCCTGCGCACCACCGACGCGCTTCCGGCGGCGCAGGCGGCGCGCCAGGCAGCCGACGTTCCGACGGTGGCCGAACAGGTCGCCGCCGGTCGCGGCGACCTGTCCTACGCCGCCTTCCTGGCCTGGCGCGGACAGCTGCACCGCGAGCCGCCACGGCGTCCGGACCCCGAGCGCCCGGGCGCGCCGATCGTGCACCGGTCCGAGGCCTGGAAGTACGCCTTCTCCGCCAGCCGTTGCGCCGTCTGCGGCTTCCGCCATCTCCCGCCCACCCGGGTCTGCCTGGAGTGCCACTCCGTCGACCAGATGCAACCCGAGCGCCTGGCCGATGTCAGGGGCACCATCGCCACCTTCACCGTCGACCATCTCGCCTACAGCCTTTCGCCCCCCGTGGTGGGCGTCATCGTCGATTTCGACGGCGGCGGCCGTTACCGGTGCGAGATGACCGACGTCAGCGTCCCCGAGCTCGCCATCGGCAGCCGGGTCGAAATGACGTTCCGGCGCATCTACACGGCGCTCGGCGTGCACAATTATTTCTGGAAGGCCCGTCCCTTACAGGGTGCCCCCGTGGTGCCCGAACCGGCATCCACACCGGCATCCACACCGGCAAGCACAAAGGAGTAGACCATGGCGAGCAGAGGCATCCGTGATCGTGTGGCCATCATCGGGATGGGCTGCACCAAGTTCGGCGAGCTGTGGAACAAGGGGATCGACGACCTGTTGACGGACGCCGCCGTCGAGGCTGCCGCCTCGGCCGGGCTGCCCATCCACGACATCGACGCCTTCTGGCTGGGGACGATGACCTCCTCGGTCTCGGGCATCACGCTGTCCCGCCCCTTGAAGCTGGATTACAAGCCGGTGACCAGGGTCGAGAACTTCTGCGCCACCGGCTCGGAGGCCTTCCGCAACGCGTGCTACGCCGTGGCCTCCGGGGCCTACGACACCGCCATGGCCATCGGGGTGGAGAAGCTCAAGGACACCGGGTACTCCGGGCTGACCGGCATCCGGGCCGTCGGGGACGGGACGGACCC
>PMLV01000083.1:7239-28379 GCA_003160635.1 Acidimicrobiaceae bacterium
GCCGCCGCCATCATCTGCCGGGTCGAGGACGCCCACAAGTACTGTGCCAACCCGCTGTACGTGAAGGCCCTGAGCTTCGTGTCCGGTCCCGCCGCCGGGCCGATCGACCCCGGCTACGACTACACCACCTTCCCCGAGGTGGTCCGCTCGGCCGAGGACGCGTATCAGCAGGCCGGGATCACCGATCCCCGGGCGCAGCTGGCCATGGCGGAGGTGCACGACTGCTTCACCCCGACGGAGCTTGTCCTCATGGAGGACATGGGCTTCGCCACGCGCGGCACGGCGTGGAAGGAGGTGCTGGCGGGCACGTTCGACCGTGACGGCGAGTTGCCGGTCAACCCCGACGGAGGGCTCAAGAGCTTCGGCCACCCGATCGGCGCCTCGGGGCTGCGCATGCTCTTCGAGTGCTGGCTCCAGTTGCGCGGGGAGGCTCCGCCCGAGCGCCAGATCGCTACGGTGAGCCAGGGCCGCACACTCGGGCTGACCCACAACCTGGGCGGGGCCCCGGGGGAATGCGTCAGCTTCGTCGGCATCGTGGGCAGCGAACTCGGCGACTGATGAGCGGAGCGTCGGGCACCGACCTACTGGCTGAGACCGAGGACCAGACCGCCCTGCGCCAACTGGCGCGCGACGTGGCGCTGCGCGAGGTGGCGCCCCGGGCGTCGCAGGGTGACGAGACCGGGGAGGTCCCGCCCGAGGTGCGCAAGGCCCTGGCCAGCGCCGACCTCTTGCGCATCACGATCGGCGAGAAATACGGCGGTATGGGCCTCGGCGACGTCGAGGCGTCCATCGTCCTCGAAGAGATCGCCCGGGCTGACGTCTCGTCGGCCATCTGCTGCCAGTTGACGTTCAACGGCCCGCCACGGGGCATCGAGCATCTCGGTCCCGAGGCCATGAAGGAGCGCTGGCTCCCCGCGGCGGCGGACGGTGAGGCGCTGGTCAGCATCGGCATCACCGAGCCCGNNCTCAACGCCTACAAGAACTACTCCACGCTCGGGCATGTGGCTCAAGGCGTGCTCGTCTGGTGCCGCTGGCCCGGGGGCGAGGGGGCCAAGGGCATCGGCGCGGTCATCGTGCCGACCGACCGCGAGGGCGTCTCTGTGACGGGGCGCCACAAGGGGATGGGGATCCACGCCGCCACGGAGGCCGAGTTGGCCTTCGACGGGGTGGAGATCCGGGAAGAGGACATCTTGCTGGCGGGCGACCCGTCGTCGACCAGCGCCTTCAAAGTGCTCTTGTCCCATCTCAACCACGAGCGTTGCGGGAATGCCGCCATGTGTGTCGGGGCGGCGCAAGGTGCCATGGAGCACGCCGTGCGCTACATGCAGGAGCGGGTGATCGGAGGCCGACCGCTGGCCGATCTGCAGGGCTTGCAGTGGAAGCTGGCCGACATGGCGGTCCAGCTGGAGGGGGCTCGCCTCCTCTTGGGCCGGGCCGTCCGCTTGGCGGGCGAGGGGGGAACCCCGCCGCCGCTCGAGACGGCCCTGGCCAAGACGGCGGCCAACCTGGCGGCCAAGTTCGTTTGTGACGAGGCCATGCAGATTCACGGGGGTTACGGGTTCAGCCGTGAGTACCCGCTGGAGCGGGCCTACCGCGACATCCGCGGCCTGTGTTTCGGCGCCGGCACCGTGGAGGCCCAACGCAACTTCATCGGGCTCCGGGTCTCGGCGGGCGGCCACACCGGATCACCCGGGTGGCGCAACCCGCTGGAGGACGCCCGTTAGCGCTGGCGCCAGCGCCTCCTAGCGCTGCATCGACTTGGTCTCGATGAACTCCTCCAAGCCGTACTTGCCACGCTCGCGCCCGATGCCGGACTGCTTGTAGCCACCGAAGGGCGCGCTCGGGTTGAAAGCCCCTCCGTTGATGTCGACCTGACCGGTGCGCAGGAGCCGGGCCACCTTCTCGGCCCGGGCCTGGTCACCGCTCCACACGGCTCCGGCCAGGCCGTACGACGTGTCGTTGGCGATGTCGATCGCCTCTTCTTCGGTGTCGTAGGGGATGATCGCAAGGACGGGACCGAAGATCTCCTCCCTGGCGATCGTCATGGTGCGGGTCACCTCGGAGAAGATCGTCGGCTGCACGAAGAAGCCCTTCTCCAACCCCTCGGGCGCCTCGGCGCCGCCGGTGACGAGTTTGGCGCCCTCCTCGATGCCCTTGTTGATGTAGGCCCGCACCCGGTCGCGCTGCACCGAGGAGACGAGGGGCCCGAGCAGCTTCCCTTCTTCGAAGGGATTGCCCGGCGTGAAGCCTGCGGTGCCCTCGAGGGCGAGCTGCTCCACTTCGGCCAGCCGCTCGCGGGGGACGATCATGCGGGTGAGGGCGGAGCACGTCTGGCCGGAGTTCATGTAGCAGGCGAAGAGGCCGGCCGGCACCGCCTTTGCGAAGTCGGCGTCGTCGAGCATGACATTCGCGGACTTCCCGCCCAACTCGAGTGACACTCGCTTGATGCTGTTCGAGGCCAGCTCCATGACCCGCTTGCCTGCCCGGGTCGAGCCGGTAAACGACACCATGTCCACCTTGGGGTGCGCCGCGATGGCCTCTCCGACCACGGGTCCGACGCCGGTGACCAGGTTGAAGACACCGGCGGGCAGGCCCACCTCGTCGATGACCTCGGCCAGGGCGAACGCATTGAGCGGCGCAACCTCACTCGGCTTGAGCACCACGGTGCAGCCGGCGGCCAGGGCCGGGGCGACCTTGAGCACGATCTGGTAAAGCGGGTAGTTCCAAGGGGTGATGGCGCCGACGACGCCGACCGGCTCGTGCACGACGAGCGAGTTCCCGATCTCCTCTTCCCAGGGGAACGCCTCGGCGGCGTGGGCCGCATCGGCGAACGCTCCGGCGGGGAGGCCGACCTGGATCATGCCGGACAGCGAGCGTGGCATGCCGAGCTCGTGCGTGATGGTGTCGGCGATCTCATCGGTGCGGGCCGCCAGGGCTTCGCCGATGCGGATCAGCGTCTTGGCCCGCTCCTCACGGGACGTCGCCGCCCAGGCCGGGAACGCGGCAGCTGCCGCCTCGACCGCCTTGTCGACGTCTTCGGGCGTCCCGTCGGGAATGGTGGCGAGGACCTCCTCCGTCGTGGAGTCGATGACCTCGAGGGTGCCGGTGCCGGTCGAGGCGACCCAGCTTCCATTGATGTAGATCTTGTCGCGTACATCCATGATGCCCTCCCTTGCCGTGTGGTCAATGCTGACCATACCTCTGCCCGAGTGCGGTCTGCCCGCGAACGTGACGGGCATGCGCCCTTGGTGAATGAGCGCGGACCGGTGGACCGGCGGACCGGTGGACCGGCGGACCGGTGGACCGGTGGACCCGCCGTCAGCTCTTCTTGCCCAGGAGGGGGTGGTCGCCCATCCCCACGGGCTGGAGGTGCTGCCCCAGCACTTCGTGGAAGTGGTCGGCCACTCCCTGGGGGGTCCAACCGCCGTCGGCCCACATGGTGGCGATCTGGCGGGGTGTCTGGAAGAGCGTGTAGGCGAACCCGGTCCGACCCAAAACCTGACCGTTGACATAGGAGGCACCTTCGCTGGCCAAGAAGGCGACGAGCGGAGCGTTGAGGGCGGGGTCCTGATCCGCCGGAGGCTCGGCTCCGGCGTAGAGGCTTTCGGTCATGCGGGTGAGGCCGGCGGGCGCCATGGCGTTGACGGTGATGCCGTACTTGCCCAATTCCACGGCCCATACGAAGGTCATGCCCATGATGGCCGCCTTGGCAGCGCCGTAGTTGGTCTGCCCGAAGTTGCCCCTCAGCCCCGCCGACGAGGTCATGTTCACGATGCGCCCGTATCCCGCATCCTTCATGAGCGGGGCAGCGTGACGGACGGTGTTGAACGTGCCCTTCTGGTGGACGGCGACGACGGCGTCGTAGTCGGACTCGTCCATCTTGACGATCGTCCGGTCCCGCACGATCCCGGCGTTGTTCACCAGAATGTCGATCGACCCGAACGAGTCGACCGCCGTGGCGATGATGCGGCCCGCGCCGTCGAAGTCGCTCACGGAGTCGTGATTGGGGACGGCCATGCCTCCGGCGGCCTCTATCTCCTTGCACACGTCGGCGGCCGGGTCCTCACCCGTCCCGTCGCCGCCCAGGGAGACACCGACGTCGTTGACCACGACCTTCGCCCCTTCGGCGGCCAGGCATCGCGCGATGTCGCGGCCGATCCCTCGCCCTGCTCCGGTCACCACTGCTACTCGATCATTGAGAAGTCCCATCGGGCGACACTACCTCGGCGCCTCCCTGCACTGACAGCCCGGTGCGGCCGGAGCGGGTGCACGTGGGCTGTACCATCCACCGGGCACGCAGCGCGTGGCGTGTGACACGTGGTGCGTGACACGTGGCATGTCACGTGTCACGCACGCAGTGCAGACGGCGACGGCGACCAACGAGGAGTACCACTCTGATGCCTGAAGGAACGATCGCAGCGCGGCTGGCCGAGTTGGGACTGACGTTGCACGGGCCGCACCCGCCGCACGACCCGCTGGACGCCGTGGTCATCCACAACGGGACGGCGCGCACCTCGGGCCAACTGCCGCGTATCGGTGGTCAGCTCACGTGCCTCGGGCGTCTGGGCGACACCGTCACCGTCGAGGAGGGGCGGCAGGCGGCAGCGGTGTGCGCCCTCAATGCCCTGGCCGTGCTCCATGAGGCGCTCGGATCGCTCGACCGGGTGGAGCGGGTGCTCACGGTCACGGGATTCGTGTCGTCAGCTCCCGACTTCCACGAGCAGCCCGCCGTGATCGACGGGGCGAGCAAGGTGCTGGCCGATGTCTTCGGCGACGCAGGCCGTCATACGCGTTCGGCTATCGGTGTGGCGGCGTTGCCCCGCAACGGCGCCGTCGAGATCGAAGTGACGGTCGCCCTCAAGGACTGAACGCGTCGCGCACAGCTCGAGAGCCCCTTTTTGGTCATCCCGCCTGCTGGAGCGAATGGTATTTTGAGCGGGAGCCGCCAGCAGCATCGGTCACGCACAGAGATCCAGGGGGAAGAGCATGAAAACCGTCCTAGTGACCGGCGCCACCGGGATGATCGGGGCCAACGTCTGCAAGCAGTTGATCAACCAGGGGGACCGGGTTCGTGCCATCGCGCGTAAGCCGGAGGCGCAGGACGCGATCGCGTTGCGCCACCTAGGGGTGGACGTCTTCCCCGGTGACATCGTCGATCTGGACGCCGTGCTGAGCGCCACCGAGGGCGTCGACGGTGTGATCCACTCCGCTGCTTTGCGCGGCGTGCCCGGGGCGACCATCGCCAACAGCCTGCCCCCGAACGTGATCGGCACGATCAACGTGCTGACCGCCGCCTGGATGGCGGGCGGGCCGCCTGTCGTGCAGCTATTGACCAGCACCTTCTTCAATACGTGGGACGCGCCGCGGTCGGAAGTCTCGCCGCTCGATCTGCTGTTCCGCAACAAGGATCCTTATTCGGTGACGAAACGGCTCGCCTACCTCGAAGGCTTTGCCCGCGTCGATGCGGGGCAGGACATTCGCTTCATGTCGCCGGGCGCTGCGTACGGCCCCTCTCCGTGCCTGGAAAATGCCATGCTCCACCCGAACTTCAATACCCACATTGCCATGGCCATACGCGGCGAGGTGGATCCCCAAATGCCGATGCTCGTGCCGTACGTGCTGGCCGACGACTGCGCCTATGTCTGCATCGCTGCGCTCGAGAAGGGCGTCGCGGGTGAGCGCTATCTCGGGATGGGACGAGCCCGGGACGTCGACACCATTGCCCACATCTTGAACCGGGCCTGCGAGGTCGCGGGCGTTTCGCACCGGACCCAAGAAGTATCCAGGGACCAACTCGACGACCCGGCCGTCGTGGCCAAGTACGGCACGACCATGATCTCCTTGGCGAAAGCCGCCTATCCCCAACCGTATGTCGACAGCCGCGTCACCGAAGCGCAGCTCGACTACGTTCCGACGCCCCTGGACGATGGGCTCGCCATCGCGATCGAGTGGATGCGCCGTCACGCGTTCATCTGACGCTGCGCCCGGGCGAACTCGGGTACGGGTAGGTCGGTCGAGCGGTGCAGCGGTGCGGCGACTGAGTACGCAACGGCTTCACGTGCCGTGACGCGCCCTGGGTGGCCAGTGCGGTCTGAGCCCCCCGATTCGCCGTCTCGTTACGAAACGAATTCCCAGTACTGGAACTCACACATCATGGGAAGGACGTAGTGGACGTAGAGCGAGTGGATCTTGACGACCCCCTGGTCATCGACGTGGAGGTCGATGAGATCGAGCCGGTCGTCTTTCTTGCGGAAGGCCTCTGCCCGATCCTGAATGCCTTGGAGCTCGTCGAGTGAGCCCACCGAGAAGCCGTAGTGGTCCATGCGCGGGCACCGCATGGGGTCGCTCTCGGCAATGAGAAAGATGAACTGGTCCCAGTGGACACAGCCCAGGATCAGGCGCCGACGGTCCTCGGTCATGGTCGGCATCTCTTCGAACCCGAGCACCTCATCGAAGAAGCCGCAGATTTCCTTCCTGCTCTCTTCGCCCAGCAGGTCCGCCGGGAGCGACATGGCCACATGATTGAAGCGGGGAGGTCCTGACGGGTAGAAGGGGTGGGTCGGCGGGCTGAAGAGATTCGTCACGAGCTGTGCACCTCCGGAATCACCATGACTTTGCCCGCGATGCGGCCCGTAGCAAGCGCCTCGAGAGCGCCCGCCACTCCGTCCAGGGGGACATCGTCGGGGTCTATGAGTAGGTCGTTGGGAAAGTCCCCCGAGGAGAGGAGTTCGAGCGCCCGCTCGAAGCCGTCGAGGTCGTAGACGAATGATCCACAGACGTGGAGCTCGTTGAGGATCATGCGGTTGGGGTCGAACGTCGGGTGCTCGATGCCTGCCCCGACCATCACCAGGACGCCGCCACGGCGCAGCTGATGAAACCCCGCTTCGATGGCCGCTTTCTTACCCGAGCACTCGAGCACCACGTGGACTCCCCGGTCCGACATCCTCTCGGGCTCCCACGAAGGGAACGTCTCGAGCTCCGACGGATCGATGACGTCGGTGGCGCCGACATTGCGGGCCAGGGCTCTTCGACCTTCGGACGGTTCGACAACCGTGACGTCGTCGATGCCCATGTGCCGCAGGGCGGCCACGGTCAAAGCTCCGATGGGGCCGGCTCCGATGACCATCGCGGTATCGCCGGGTGCAATGCCCGATCGCGTGATGCCGTGGAGCGCCACCGCCAATGGCTCAGCCAGTGCGGCGTGGCGGGTCGAGAGGTTGTCGGGCAAGCGGAGCACGCCGGCGGCGCGCACGAGGATGTACTCGGCAAACGCACCGTCATTGTGGTCCGTGATGAGGGTGCTGCGGTTCTCGCACTGGGAAGGCTTGCCCTCGGTGCAGCGCCGGCAGATTCCGCACTTGGGTGAGGGTCCCCCGACGACGCGTTCGCCGACCGACCACGTCCCGACCTCATCGCCGACGGCGACGATGGTGCCGGTCCATTCGTGGCCGGCTACCGCGCCGGGCTTGAAGCCCCACCCGTCGCGCAATTGATGGATGTCGGAGCCACAGATGCCGCAGTGGTGCACGCGCACGAGAACCTGCCCCGGACCCGGGTCGGGAACCGGACGACCTTCCACGGTGATCACGCCGGGCGACTGGTAGACGGCTGCCGTCATCACGGCGGGGAGCGGCGAGCCTGGTACGGCATCGGTGGGTGACACGAGGCGCAAGGTTAGGCGGTGTCCCGGAGCCACGCGAGGCCCCCGGCCAGATGGCGGAGATAGGCCGGGCTCTCCCACGCTCCGGGGAAATGCCCCAGGGCGCTGTAGAACGTCCGCCCATTCTCCTCGCGGTGACACCAGGCCAAGGGGAATCCACAGTCGGGAACTCGCCCTCCGGGCACGGAGAGGTCGACCTGGTCGCCGGCGAGACGGAGCAGCACCCGGGCGTCGGGGCGCAGAGCCCGAAAGAGGTAGATCTCGTCGCGCCACTGCCAGGAGTCCCCGAGGTGCGCAGTCGCCGGATGCTCCGGGTCGACCACCTCGATGGCGAAGGACTGGGTCCACGGATGCCCGTCGAAGCGGGCGCCGAGGATCGATCCGTACTCGGGCCAGGAGTAGCAGGCATCCGTGGCCGAGTGCACGCCCAGCACGTTGAGCCGGCCGGCACGCCACGAGTCGAGGAGCGCCTTGCGTTGCGTGGGGGAGAAGGGGGTCTCCCCGATGGTGAACAGCGCGAGCACCCCTGGTGTGCCGAGTTGGTGCGGGGAGATATCCCGCACGTCGTCGACCACGACTGGGGTGAGCCCGGCGATCTCCGCCAGTTCGCACAGCGCGGTGGTGGCCTGGCCCAGGACGCCGTGCACGCCCGCAGGGCCGTCGGCATACGGGGCGACCTGCGTCACAATCAACATCGGTTCGGACACGAGAAGGAGTGTACGGCTGGTGCGGAGGCCCCGCGGGATGCTCCAATGCACACACGACGCGCGCAGCGATGTCCTAGAGGAGGCGCACATGAGCACCGAAAGCCAGCAAGAGATCGCCGCAGCCCTGCTGCGCCTGGGATCGGCCACCTTGGGGGAGTCCGGCGGGTTGGCCACCGATCGACGCCTGAAGCCGGCGTGGGCCGGTGCCGCCTTGGCCGCTCCCGCCTATCCGGTCGGGTGCACCCCTGGGGACAATCTGGCCGTCCACGTTGCGGTGACGACGGCACCGGCCGGCAGCGTGCTCGTCGTCGACGTGGGCCGCGTGCCTGATCGCGGGTACTGGGGAGAAGTGCTGACGACGGCGGCCGAGGCGGCCGGATTGGTTGGACTCGTCATCGACGGCGGCGTGCGCGACGTGGCGGCGTTGGAAGCGCACGGCTTCCCCGTGTTCTCGTCCACCATCGCCCTTACCGGGGCGAGCAAGGAGCTGCCCGGAACGGTCGGCGCGCCGGTGCGGGTGGGCGGTGTCCCGGTCGGTCTGGGCGACTGGGTCGTCGGCGATGTCGACGGTGTCACGGTGGTCCCCGCCGGATCGTTGGAGGCGGTGCGACAGGCCGGACAGGCGCGTGAAGCCAAGGAAGCCGGTTTCTTCGCTGCGCTGCGGGAAGGAAAGACGACGGTGGAGCTCCTCCACCTGGACGCATCACTGATCGCCGTCAGTTGAACGGCGCGACCACACGCGGCGACTGCATGCGGCGCTACGAACAGTCGGCGCAGCGGCCCAGCATGGCGAAGTGATGAGGGTCGATGGTGAACCCGAACTGCGCCTTGGCCTCTTTGGCCAGACCGCGGAAGAGGAGATCGGGGGCTTCGGTCATCTTCCCGCATTCTTCGCAGACGAAGTGCCCATGGGCCGAAGCTGCGAGGTGGTACGTGGCTGGTCCGTGGCCAAGATGCGCGTGCACGATGACGCCCAGCCGTTCGAGCTCGTCGAGATTGCGGTAAATCGTCGAGAGATGGATGTCGGGCGCTTGCTTTTGCACTTCGGCCGCCAGGTCCTCTGCCGTGTGATGGCCCTTGGAGTCGAACAGAGCCCGTAGCAACAAGCGCCGCGACGACGTGATCCTCCCGCCTTGCTTGCGCACGATCTCGAGCACGCCCTCGACCGTGGTGGCGTCTCCCGAGTCGGCGACCACTGGACTCTGGGGCTTGCTCACGCCCGCAGTCTATGGGCGGGACTCTCTGACGGCTGGCACCGGGGCCAGCCCCGGACAACCCCGGAACAGTCTCCCAACAGCCCCGTCGGCGTGCGTCCGAGGGACGGTGTGCGTCGGTCAGACCAGGTTCGGGGGCGTCCTGTCCGCCAGGACGTCGCATACTCCCTGGCAGGCCAAGCGCGCCATGCGTGTGCGCGTGGCGATCGTCGCGCTGCCGATGTGCGGCAACAGGGTGACTCTGGGTGCATCGAGCAAGCGCGGGTTGAGTGCGGGCTCCCCCTCGAAGACATCGAGCCCGGCCCCGTGGATCGTGCCGGCGTGCAAGGCATCGACCAACGCGTTCTCGTCGACGACCGGGCCCCTCGCCGTATTGATGAGGACGGCGGTTGGTTTCATGAGGGCCAGTGCAGCCGCGTCGATGAGATGGCGCGTGGACTCGGTCAGCGGGACATGGAGGCTGACGATGTCCGCGCGGGTCAACAGTTCACCGAGGTCGGCCACGTACCCGGGCAACCCGGTGTCGGTGCGCGACGTGTGGAGGACCTCCATGTCGAAACCGGCCGCACGTTGCGCGACGGCGCGGGCGATGCGCCCGTAGCCGACCAGCCCCAGAGTGGCTCCGTGCACGTCATGGGCCAGGTGGGTGGTGAAGCCCCAGCCGTTCCAGCGCCCGTGACGGAGATCGTCCTCCGCCTCGGTCGAGCCGCGGGTGGCCGCGAGTATCAGAAGGAACGTGAGGTCGGCCGTCGTTGCATCGAGCACCCCGGGGGTGTTGCAGACCGCGATGCCGAGTGCGTGTGCGGTCGCAACATCAATATTGTCGTAGCCCACGGCGGCGTTGCCCACGACGCGCAGCCGGCCGTTGTGGCCGGCCCGGAGCACGTCAGCATCGATGCGGTCGGTGAGCAGGCAGACGATGCCATCGCATGCAGCCGCCTGCGTCGCCAATTCCTCGGCCGAAAGTGGGATGTCGTCGTCGGTTGCGACGATCTCGTGACCTGCATCTCGCAGTGGGTCGGTCCCGCCCGCGGTCAACCGTCGGGTGACGAGTACACGAGCCACCTAGTGGGTGGTGTAGTTGATCTCGCCGGCGCCCTTGACGCCGATGGCAAAGCAGAAGCAATGGATCGGCGCGTGGTCACTCACCGGCCGCAGTGAGTGCACCTTGTCCGGCGGGATGTACACGAGGTCTCCCTGGGCGACGGGACGGTCCTCGCCGTCGATCGTCATGATGCCCCGGCCGTTCATCACGTAGTAGAACTCGTGCGTCGGGTGAGAGTGCGGATCTACCAATCCGCCGCCGGGAACCTCGAACTCATTGACCAGCTCGAGGTATCCCCCGTCGGTGATGTCCTTGAACTCGCGGGACTCGATCATCCACCAGACCGGGACGGTGCCGTTGTGCTCGACGACTGGTGCCTTGGCCTCAATGCTGCGCACGTCCATACCTGTGACCCTCTTTCCCTACCTAGACTGACGACAGCGTCAGGTTAGATGCGGGCGCACAGGAATTGCAGATTGAACGAGCGAGCGAGGGGAAAGCGTGTCCAGCGAGAGGCGAAAGATCGGTCCCGAGCCCTTGACGGAGGAGGCCTGGGTGCCATTTGGATGGCTCCCAGTGGCGGACACCGACCCCCGGGACGGTGAGCATCGCCTGTCCTTCGCCTGGGACGATGTGCACGTCAACATCATCGGGCACGCTCGAGCCGAGGTCCCCGAGACCGCCGACGGCCTCCGTTGCCAGATGCTCTACCGGCACGACACCCACACCCAGAGCGTCATGTCGCTCGATGTGCCGGCAGTCATCGCCGTGGCGCCCGCCGCGGTCGACTTCTCGAATCCCGCAGATGGGGCATCGATCCACGTCTTCCGTCTCGAGCCCCTGGAGCCTCTCGTGCTGCACCGCGGGACATGGCACTGGGGTCCCTTCCCGATCGCTGACGACCACGTGCGCCTCTTCAACGTCCAAGGCCTGCGCTACGCCGAGGACAACACCTGCATCGACCTGGCCGCATTGGGACTCGATGTCGATGTCCAGCTCTCGTGACGGAGTCTCGGATGTGGACTGAATCTCCAGATGTGGACTGACTCTCCAGATGTGGACTGAGGACAAGGAGTTCGCCGAGGGAACGCTGTCCGAGTTCATCGAGGCGATCGTGGCGACGCCGGTGGTTACGGCGGCAGGGGAGGCCACCACGAGCGTCGACGAGAACTGGACATTTCTCACTACCTGTCCGGATTGGTGGGGTGGTGAGCGGACGTTCGGCGGCATGGTGGTGGCGCAAGCACTTTCCGCCGCCATGCAGACGGTGGCGGAAGACGTCGATATCCATTCGCTGCATGGGTACTTCCTGCTGCCGGCGCGGCCCGGGACACCGTCCACCCACAAGGTGCGGCGACTAGGCGACGGGCGATCATTCAGCACGAGAGAGGTTGTCTCCGGAGTCGAGGGGCGCTCCACCTTTCGCATGGCGTGCTCGTTTCATCGGGCTGAAGCGGGTGCCGAGTACCAGTTGCCCATGGCCGGCGACATACCGCCGCCCGATGCGATCAAGGGTTCCGACGAGCCCTTTCCCTTTGAGGTCAGGAATCTGGGCTCCACTGAGCGACGGCAGGACGGGACATACCTCTCGACTCGGCGCTGCTGGTTCCGTACGCGCCGACGCTTGCCTGACGACCGGGCAGTCCACGCCTGCGTGTTGGCGTATCTGTCGGACATGACGGGAGCCGCGTTCCGGCCGCTCAGCCTCGATTCGTGGGGCGGCTACACCGACGCCAGCCTCGATCATGCCCTATGGTTCCACCGGCCCCGCCGGGCCGATGCGTGGAATCTGTTCGATTTCCAGGCCCTCGTGAATGCCAATGGGCGGTCCACCATCCGGGGCACGATGTACGGGGACGACGGGGTGTTGTATCTGAGCATGGCGCAGGAGTTGTTGATCCGGGAGCTGTAGTTCCTGAGCTTCTCCATGGTTCGACCGAGGCGCTTGATCGAGCAGTTCTGAAGGCCCAAGATCACTACGGCTTGTTACGAGAGGGGACGGAAACAATGGGACTGCTTGACGGCAAGAAGGCGATCGTGACGGGTGGCGGGTCTGGGATCGGCCGGGCGACATGTCGTCGCATGGCTGAAGAGGGCGCCAGTGTCGCGGTACTCGACATCGACGGTGATGCCGCGTCGCTGGTGGCAGACGAAATAGACGGGGTGGGATTCGGGGTTGACGTGGGCGATCCCGACGGGCTACGCAGGGTCATTGATGCCGCCGTGGCGTCGTTGGGTGGCCTGAGCCTCCTCTACAACAACGCCGGGGTCGGTGGTTTCAGCCGACTCGAGGAGTACGACCCGTTGGAGTGGGACCGGATTCTCCGAGTCAACCTGACGGGGGTCTTTGCCGGTTTTCGCGCTGCCATTCCGCACATGAAGACGGGCGGCGGAGGGGCCATTGTGAGCACGGCATCGATCAGCGGTACGAGGCCGGCGGCCGGTGAAGGGCCTTACGCCGCGAGCAAGGCTGCGGTGGCGGCACTGACAGCGTCGGCTGCCCTGGAGTATGGCCCCCACATCAGGGTGAATGCGGTGTCGCCCGGCATGATCCTCACGACGATGACAAAACCGATGTTCGAGATCTTTCCGGACCAGGAACAGCGATTCCAAAGGGACACGCCCGTCGGCCGCGTAGGCGCTCCCGAGGACATTGCAGACGTCGTGGTGTTCCTTTGTTCGGACCTGTCTCGTTTCGTGACCGGCCAGAACATCGTGGTCGATGGAGGGCTCACATTGCACGGATCGGGGGTCGATACCCTGTTCGATCACGTGTACGGCCCCCAAAGCCAGACGTAGGCGCCTCAGCGAGCCGGGCACGTGCCCGCCTTTTGCAACTAGTGCGTGAGCGAGGTGCCGCGCAAGGATTCGTCGTTGCCCCGGTGGTCGCCAACTTCTCGAGCGTGACCACGCGCGCCGTGATCACCCCGATCGCGTTCACCGGGTGCGGGAGGAATGGCCCGCTCATGTCCCTGTCGCGACTCCTCGAACAAGGCTCGATACACCATGGTGGCCAGCGTGTCGAGCGCTACGTCGTCGACCGGTTGGCGCACGAATTCCCGTACGTAGTGGAACCGGTCCAGCATGGCGAGAACGCCCATGGCGGCGGCTTGCGGGTCGATGGTGTGGTGTGCATCGTCCGAAGTGATTTGGCGCGCCAGGGCGTCGGACATCAGGGTGAAGGTCTGGCGAAGGATATTCGTGAGCTCAGGGTCGATCCTCGCCAGGTCGGTCCATGCCCGGAAGAGGGCGGCATAGCGAATCCAAAGATCCGAATACACCGAGACCCAGCCGCGGACGTCCTCCCATTGCGGGGTACCGCCCAACTCGGGCGGGCGGTTCAGCGCATCGGCGAGATACTGCGCCGCACTGCCCGCCTCCGCCACCAGCGCCCGCAAGAGATCCTCCTTGTTGGAGAAGTACAGATAGAAGGTGCCATGCGACGTCTTGGCGATCTTCACCACGTCGTTCACCCGGGTCTCGTAGTAGCCGCGCTCGTCGAAGCAGATCATGGCGGCGTCAAGCAGCTTTCGCATGGTGCGCCGTCCTTGGCTCCGCAGGACCCGCTTGCTGGCCGGCAGGCCCACGCGCCCTGCCGCCTTGGGCGTTGCACCGTTTGTGACCGATGGGGATGCCATCTTGATCCTCGTTCGAGCCTTCGTCGCCTGAGCTCCGGCCTTCTTCGGCCGGGGAGTCGCCTTTCTCGGCCTCGGAGCCAACGTCACCGACTCGGGAGCGACCGTTACCGACTCGGGAGCCAATGTCGCGGAGGGAACTGTCTGGTATCCGTCGGCTCGGGAGCTCGCCACGTCACGTCGGACTGGAGGCGGCTCCATGCCTTCGGCATCGTAGTGCCCGGGGTGCTCGAAATGACTAACCTGACACGGTGGTCATGTTTGTACGGGGTCAGGAATGAGCCGGGACCAGGGGTTTTCTACGTCAGGGCTGCTCGAGAGCACGCCCCGATGACTGGAACTTCTGCTGCCGCCGAGGGGCGTCGATGACCACTCTGGAGGATGCAATCGCCACGAATGTGCGCCCGGGGGACGTCATCCACGTCATGCTCGGCCACAGTAGGTGGACGGCCGGCGCTCGGGAATTGGCGCGCCAGTTCTGGGGGCGAGACCCCGGGTTCACCCTCGTCATGACCAGCCTGGGGGCACTCGGCGGGGTCTTCTTCCAAGGGGGACTCGTCAAGAAGGTCGTGACGGCCTATTCGGGTAACAGCTTTCCCACCTACAACCCGAACCCAATATTCAGGAAGGCCTACGAGTCCGGTGCGGTCGAAGTTGAACACTGGTCGATTCTGACCCTGGCCCAGCGCATGGAAGCAGCGGCGCGGGGCCTGCCGGCCATGGTGACCGGCTCTCTGGTCGGGTCTTCCATGGCGGCCAATGAAGGGTTCACCGAGATCGATTCGCCCCTCGGTCCGCTCGGCCTCCTCGCGCCGTTAGCCCCCGACATCGCCCTCGTCCATGCCGCCGCGGCCGACCGTGCAGGAAACCTCGCGTTCTCCGAACCGCTGCTCGAAGGAGTATGGGGCGCCTGGGCGGCACGACGCGGCGTGGTTGCGACGGTGGAGAAAGTCGTCGACGACCTGCACGGTCTCGGCCACAGAGTGCGTGTCCCCGCGCATCGAGTGTTGGCCGTCGTGGAGGCCCCGTTTGGAGCTCATCCAGGGGGTTGCTACGCACCCGGCATTCCGGTGCGCAGTTACGGGGAGGACATCGCGTACTGGAACTTGGCCGCCGAAGCGGCCGCCAAAGGGACGTTCGACGAGTTCAGCGAGAAGTGGGTACTGGGTCCGTCCACGCATGATGACTACCTCCGACTCCTCGGTGACGATCACCTGAGGTGGCTCGAAGGTCGCTCGGATCCAGCGTCGTGGAAAGCCGACGCCGAAGCAATGCCGGTCTCGACAGACCCGGTCTTTTCGGCCTGGGAGCATGCGGCCGCATTTGGTGCCCGCGAGGTCGAACGAGTGGTGGCCGACTACGAAGCGGATGCCGTATTGGCGGGTGCGGGGGCAGCGAACCTCGCGGCATGGGTGGCCGTGGGACGCGCTCGTGCCAGTGGGAGCCGGGTCATGCTCACGGCTGAGCTCGGGCTGTGGGGGTACGAGCCCACACCGGCCGATCCCTACATCTTCAATCATCGGGTATTTCCCGATACTCCGTACCTCTCTGATGCATCGGCGGTCCTGGGAATGGTGATCGGAGGTCCGGGCACCCGAACCGTGGGTTGTCTTGGCGCGGCTGAAGTCGATCATTCGGGATGTCTCAATTCGACCGAGCTTGCCGGGGGCCGATTCCTTGTCGGTTCAGGTGGGGCCAATGATGTGGCGAGCCGCGCCGAAGCGTGCGTCGTCATCACGTTGGCTCGTCCAGAACGCCTACCCGAATCCGTGGCGTATGTCACGTCGCCGGGACATCGAGTCGTCAGCGTGGTCACGGATAAGGGAATCTTCCGGCGTCGCGACGGAGTCCTCCGAGTGGCGGCCGTTCCCGCAGGCGACGGAACCGTGGAAGATCGGACGCGCGCGTTCGTGGATGCGTGCGGGTACGAGCCGGATGTGGAACGGAACGTCGAAGAGTTGGCACCGCTGGCGACGGGCGAAGTGGCCGCATTGCGAGAATTCGACCGCCAGCGGCTCTTCCTGAAGTAACCGCGTAAATTATTGATGCTACGAATGTGGAGATTGATGACGAAGAGGGCCGACCGTGACGGCGAAGTGCATCCCGGGGGGAGGCAACGAGCAGCGGGACCAAAGGGGGGCACCATGCGAATGAACAGGCTGCGAACGGGTCATTGGGCTGGAAGGATCGTAAAGGTCGGCATTGCGGGAGCGACGGTGGCCACAGCAGCCGTCGCGCTGGGCGCCCCATCGGCCCCGGCTGGCGCCGCGGTCAGTGCCGCACCGGGTGTGACCAAGAATTCCATAACCGTGGGCACCATCTCCACCCAGACCGGCGAGCTTGCCGCGAACTTCGGCTCTCTCATCTACGGGGAAAAGGCCTATTTCGCTTACATAAACGCCCAAGGGGGTGTCAATGGTCGCAAAATCGATTACAAATTCGCGCTCGATGACGGCGGCAACCCCAGCCAGTTCAACCAGCTCGTTTCCACCCTCGTCAACCAGGACCACGTATTCGCCATCACCGGCGTCGCCTCTGCGTTTTTCACACCCAATCTCTTCGTGGAGGCGAAGATCCCCACGTATGGCTACAACGTCTCGAACAACTGGGCGGGGCCGAACAATCTCTTCGCGGCCGGTGGCGGTGGTTCGGTTCAGTATCTACCGGGCGGGACTCCTGAAGTGGCATACCTCGTCAACAAGACCAACTCCAAGTCGGTCGCCATTCTGGCCTACGGGATCGCTGCGTCGGCCGCGTCTTGCCAACAGGACGCCAAAGGACTCACTGCAGCCGGGATCAAGGTTGTCTACACCGACTACAAGATCCCGTATCCGGGTACCACTGTGGCCACTGACGTGCAGCGCATGAAGCAGGTCGGAGCCGACTTCGTGTTGAGTTGCATGGACGTCCAGGGCAATGTCACCATGGCCCGGGCGATCAACCAGTACGGCCTCAAGGCCACGCAGTTCTGGCTCAGCGGCAATGATCAATCGACGCTGAATCAGAACGAGAGCCTGATGCAGAACGTCTTCTTCTACATCGCGCACGTGCCCTTCCTCGCTCCGCAGGCTGACTACCCCGGTCTCAAGCTCTACCTCTCTGTCATGAAGAAATACGAGCCCAAGTATGTGACCGACGAGGTGGCTATCCAGGGCTGGGAGTCCGCCGCACTCTTCGTGCAAGGTGTGAGGATGGCCGGCAACAATCTCACGCAGGCCAACGTCATCAAACAGACCAATACGTTGACCGACTTCAATGCTGGGGGACTGACCACTCCGACGAATTGGAAGAACGCCGGTCACTCTGGCCACGCGCCCCCTTACTGCGCGTCCTACATTCAGGCGAGGGGGACCAGGTACGTGCCCGTCCTGAACACGTCGAAGAACGGCGTCTTCGTCTGCTTTGCGAGCACGAGCGGGAAGAATCCCCAGCCCATCAAGAAGCTGCCACCAGGCACTCCTAACGGCTGACGGCGCGCCTCCCACACCGTCAGCGCGCATAGTCACGAATGGAACAGTTCTTCGGGTTCGCGATCCCTGGTATCCCTTACGGCTGCACCTATGCCATCGTGGCCGTGGGTCTCGTCCTTACATATCAGGCGACCGGTGTCTTCAACTTCGCCTTCGGCGCGCAAGCCTACGCGGCAGCCTTTGTGTTCACGGTCCTCACCCAGAATGACCATTGGGGCGGATTCCCCGCGTTTCTGGTCTCGGTCGTGGTCCTGTCACCCTTGATTGGTCTCGCATTCGACCGCTTGTTGTTTCGGCGGATCCCCAACTCGAACACAACGGCAAAGTTGGTCATCTCGATCGCCATGCTCGTCGGGATCCCGTCGCTCTTGCCGGTCGTATTCGGAGCGCAGAATCTGGATGACACCGCGACGATCTTTCCCTTCTTCAACCCGAATGTCGTCTATGCCACGGTTCTCGGCACACCGATCAACGGCATCTATCTGGCCGTCATCAGCGTCACCGTGGTCGTCCTCGTCGCGCTGACCGCGCTGTTGAGATTCACGAACCTGGGCCTGCAAATGCGGGGTGCGGTGGAGAGCCGTCGCTTGGTGCAACTCGACGGCGTCAACTCCGGTGGGGTAGTGGCGTTGGCCTGGGTCATCTCGAGTTTCATGGCGGGCTTGGCCGGCGTCGTCCTGGCCCCCATTTACGGGGCGTTCCAAGCGAGTACGTATGCCACCCTCGTGGTCGCCGCCATTGCCGCTGCCGCGTGGGGACTCTTGCGTTCCATCCCAATCGCGACGGGAGTGGCGGTGCTCATTGGCGTCGTGAGCACCACCCTCCAGGGCTACTTGCCGACGAGCAGCATCTTCTTTTCGGCCGTCCTCCCTTCACTCCCGTTCTTCGTCCTGGTGGCTGCGCTGCTCATCCTCCCGGGCATGCGCTCCCTCGATGTGAACCGCGATCCACTGGCCACCATCGACCCCCCACCCCCGCCGATCGCCGCCGCGTCCCGCGCCCCGAGCATGGACCGCATTATCCGCAGACTCTGGTGGCTGGTGCTCGCAGTGTTCATTGTGTCCATGCTGACCTGGATCCCCAAAACGTGGGAAGGTGTCTTCAATTCGGGGCTCGCGCTTTCCACGGTTCTCCTGTCCGTGACGCTGATCACCGGCATGGCCGGACAGCTGTCCCTGTGCCAGGGAACGCTGGCCGGGGTCGGCGCGTTCACGTCGGCACAGCTGGCGCACCATCTCGGATTGAACATGTTGGTGGGAGGCCTGGTGGGTGCGGGGTTGGCTGCCGCGGTGGCGGTGGTCTTGGCCCTGCTGTCATTGCGACTGCGAGGCCTCGGCCTGGCCCTCATGACGTTGGCGGCGGCGCTGCTCTTTGACAACACGTTCTTCAATGATGTGTCGATCAGCGGAGGAGGGTCGGGACTGAGCCTCAAGGCGAAATGGCTCGGCACCTCAGAGTTCTTCAACTTCAATGGGCACGCATTGTTCGGCTTGTGCATCGTGGTTCTCGCCGCCTGCGTCGGCGTTGTTCTCCTGGTTCGCAAGGGTACGGTGGGCCGCAATCTGGCGGCCATGCGTGGCAGCGAGACCGCCGCGGCCGGCCTGGGCATAAATCTGACATGGCAGCGCGTCGTGGTGTTCGCCCTCGCCGGCTCGATTGCCGGGGTGGGGGGCGTGCTGGTCACCATCGAGCAGCAAGTAGCCAACGCGGCCCAATGGAACTACAGCTTCTCCCTGATCTTCATCGTCTTGGTGGTGACGACGGGTGTGGCCACGGTGGAAGGAGCAATTCAGGCTGGCATCGGGTTCTTTGTGACCGAGCAGCTCTTGACGTACCTGCCGGCGCGTTTCGGCGGCGGGAGCCTGGTCATCGTGCTCTTTGCGTTCGGATCGTTGCAGTTCGCCAAACACCCCGAGGGGATACTCGAATTTCAGAAGAGGCGTTCCAACCTATGGTTCGAGCAGCGCTTCTTCGCGAAGGAGTATCACGCGATGCATCCGCGGGATGCCGTTCCTGAGGCCAATGCCTGACGTCCCGCTGCTGTCACTGCGTAAGGTGTCCAAGTCGTTCGGAGGCATCCATGCCGTCCACGACATCTCCTTCGACGTGAAGGCTGGGGAAAGCGTCGGCCTGGTCGGTCCCAACGGAGCCGGGAAGACGACCCTGTTCAATTGTGTGTGCGGGCAGCTGCGAAACGACGACGGTGAAATACTGTTCCGGGGAGCCTCGCTTTCCGGCCTCCCGACCTTCAAGAGGGCGCGGCTCGGCATCGGTCGCACGTACCAAAAGGTAGAAGTGTTCACTGACATGAGCGTGCGGGACCATCTGATGGTGGCCGAGCGTTCGCGCCGTGGTGAGGGTCGCCTGTGGAAGGACCTGTTGAACATGAGCGGGGTCACCAGGGAGGAGTCGGCAAACGTCGACGCCACTTTGGAGCTCGTGGGCATTTCCTCATTCGCCGAGACGTCGGTGAATGCGCTCGGGTTGGGCCACTGCCGTCTCGTTGAGCTGGCACGAGCCTTGGCGGCCGAGCCGAAGATCCTCCTGGCCGACGAGCCCTCCTCCGGGCTTGACGTCCATGAGACGGCAGAGGTGGCAGCCGTGCTTCGCACCGTGCAGCGAGAGCGGGGTACGGCCATTCTGCTCGTCGAGCATGACCTGGCAATGGTCGGGGAGGTCGTCGATCGGACCGTGGTGATGGACTTGGGGTCCATGTTGGCCGAAGGCACCTTCGACGAGGTGATGGCAAATCCCGTCGTGCGGCACGCCTACCTGGGCCAAATGGGAGTGTCATGAATACGCTGGTTCAGCCTCCCGACGCCGGAAACGTGCTCGTTCTCGAACACGTCAGTGCGGCCTACGGCCCCTACCGCGCGCTGTTCGACGTGTCGTTCAGCGTGGCGGCGGGCGGGATCGTCGCCCTCGTCGGCTCCAACGGTGCCGGCAAATCGACCGTCGCCCGCACCGTCAGCGGGTTGGTGAGCGTGACGACCGGTCAGGTCTTGTTCTGCGGCCACGACATCACCAGGATGGCGGCCTACAAGATTGCACGGATCGGCATGGCGCACGTTGTCGAGGGAAGGGGAGTCTTCTCGACTCTCACCGTGGAAGAGAATCTCACCTTGGCCTTTCGGCAACGTGCCGGCCGTCGGTTGCTGTCCGCCAATTTGGAGCGCGCCTATACCGCCTTCCCGATTCTGGGGGACCGGAGGCGGCAGTTGGCCGGAACACTCTCTGGGGGACAACAGCGACTGCTCTCCTTGGCCAAAGTGTTGGTGGTGCCTCCCAAAGTGCTCATCGCCGACGAGTTGTCGTTGGGACTGGCGCCCGTCGTCATCGATTCCGTCTACGAGGGCCTGCGGGAGATCAACCGCAATGGGACTGCGTTGGTGGTGGTCGAACAGCAGGT
>PMLV01000286.1 GCA_003160635.1 Acidimicrobiaceae bacterium
TGCCGCCGGGCCTGGATGAAGACGTAAGCTCCTTCCTCGACAAACAATTTGGCACCGGCCAGCGCCATGCCGGTGGGCCCGCCGGTGATTACCGCTACCTTGCCATCGAGCTTTCCCATGATCACTCCTCTTGGGGTTGGGTGTCCGGGACCGTCTGCAAAGCTATGTACACCGAACTGTTTGGTTAGCGTACCGGAGAGACAACCGGAGCGCAAGCTATGTACACCGGTAGGTACCCAACAGGCCTAAACTGGAAACATGGCAGAGTTGGAGAAGGGCCCCCTGGGTCGGCGCCGTGGCAGGGGCGCGCGCGAGCGCATCCTCAGCGCGTCACAGCAGCTGTTCCGCGATCAGGGCATCAACCGCACCGGCATGGACCAACTCTGTGCGGTGGCCCAGGTGTCCAAGCGCACGGCCTACCAGCACTTCACCAGCAAGGACGAACTCGTCGCCGAATACCTGCGCCGATTCGATCCCGACGTCATGCCCGGAGTGTTCGACCGCACCGACCTCACGCCGCGTGAACGACTCATCGCCGCCTTCGACATGCCCGCGTCCACGCCCCTGTGCCCCTACATCGCGGCGGCCGTCGAACTCCACGACCCCCAACACCCCGCATCCCAGTACGCACGCGACCACAAGACCGCCATCGCCGCGCGGCTCACCGAAACCGCCCGCGAAGCCGGCGCCACCAACCCCGAACAACTCGGCGAACAACTGGCGCTACTGCTCGACGGCGCCTCGGCCCGCACCCGAGTCCTCAACAGTGAATCCTTCCCAACCGCCGCCGCCATCGCCGCCGTCCTCATCGACAACGCCATCCCCTCGCCATCTCCACGGCTACCCAGCGATGACCGCGGGACCACCGGGTCTGCTCCTGTTCCGGTGGGAGGCCAATGAGAGCCCGGGCACGCCACGTAGGCCGGGACGAGGACGGCCCTGGCCACGGCATCTCAAATTAGCCTGCCGTCCGTCGCCGGCGGCCTGGAGTTCCGAGGCCTGGCTCAACCAAAACCAGCTACAGCTGGCACAGTGCGTGGCTCAGCAATCGGAGTCCGAGTCAGTCTCACCAATGTCGCTCTCATCCATCCGCCTACGGTCAGCCAAGTCTTGGGCTCTGACTGCTAGCCGAACGTGATCAAACGGGGTTTTGTGCCACCAAGCGGACAACCTTGGCTGACACCACCTGGCCCGCTGCAACTCTGCCTTCAGAGCGACTTGCGGGACTTCCGATTGAAGAGCTGGTCGTCGGGACCAACGGAACGACCGCCGCGGTCGAACAAGCACGTACCGACCTTGAAGTGGCACTTCCCTACCAGTCCTACGAAGGCCCGCCCATGACGTTCGGAGAGGTCAGCTCGTCAACGTCGAGGTCCTACACAGAACTTCAAAATGTCACCGACGTCGTCATCGTGGCCAGCCTGCTCATCGCCGGCTGCAGCCTAGCTGTCGGCGTCATCTCAGGCATCAGCGATCGAAGGCGCCCCTTCAGCCTGCTTCGATTGACGGGCGTCCCGGTGGCAGTGCTTCGTCGAGTGATCTCGCTTGAGTCGGCCCTGCCGCTTGTCGTTGTGGCTGCGGCTTCGGTGGGCATTGGGCTACTTGCGTCCGAACTGTTCTTGAGATCGCAGCTCGGTGTCACCTTGCGATTCCCTGGGATCAACTACTTCCTGATTGTTGTTGGCGGTCTTTTGCTTTCTCTTGGCGTCATATCGTCGACCCTCCCTCTTCTGGAGCGGATCACCCGGCCAGAAGACGTCCGAACCGAGTGATCGTTTGGCCCGTACCTAGGGAAAGAACGTGTCCCCGTTTGACAGTTGCAGCCTGTCCTTGGGAAGGCACTCTCACACTCTTCATGCCGGCTAGGTGATCCGTTATTCACGGCCGATGAACCGGAATGCGAACTTTGGCAAGCGCGCCAGAGCGATCCGTCGGCACGCGCAATGTCGAAGGAGAGCCGCTCCTGGCAACCGCGCATATCGACGGTTATCGCGTGATTCGGATCCGACGGAGACGTTCCGTAAGCCGAAGGGCCAGTGAGACATTCTCGATCGGTCAGGCCGACATCCACGCTGTCCCCACAAGAGGATCCCCTTGTGAGAATTGTCGGATCCTTGGCTGAACCGACGACAGGGTGTCGATCACCGTTCGGCCTAAGGGAATGGTCCACAGACCTGAAAGCCCTCGAGTGGAGCGAAGAGTAATGCTCGCGAGAGGCAATATTCCCGGCGGTAGGACCGCGAAGTGCATCACGAGTCCGGCGTTACCGGGATATCCTCAATCTTCGGCTTCACCCGGCGGATAGGAAGTTCAAAACATCGCAGCGTTGGCGCGCAAAAGGGGCCTGAGGACCCCTTCGCTCGACTGCATCCCATTGACTGTTGGCAGGATGCCAGTCGATGACACATCCTCGGCGACCGCGAGTTGACTCACCAGAAACCTCCGCGTAGCACTATACGTTGCCCCAAACGAGAATCTTTGCTTCAGGGGGTCCCTTGGGTCGGTGACGCCATAGGATACGCCTGACGTCACGGAGCTTTCGATGGGACAACGCCAGGCAGTGACCATGAAGAAGGCTGCCGCATACAAGCGCGCCACCAGTTCCGAGAAATCAAGGAGAGCCTCATTAGCTGGTCGACCTCACGGGGTGGCATCGCGACTATGCGCGCTTCGCCCTGCGCAGTGCCGCCACGCTAAAGATCGTCAAGCCTCGGTCTGCGAGAGTGTCGAAGTTCAGCCCGCACGTGATCGCCTGCTGCTTGACGATGCGTTGGATGCTGACTCGCACACCGGCCGGCAAGCGCCTCTCTCCGATGTTGGCCACGGTCGTGCCCGTGTCCACCTCCACCGCTCTGACCTCCACCTACCCACTTCGAAGGCCCAGTGATGGAACGGGGGGGGATCGCAAGTAGGACGCACGCACCGATGGCGGGGGTACTACACCCCGCCATCGGTGGCGACACGCACCTTGCACGGTGCCAACATCACGCTGCCTATGACGTGGAAAGCAACTTCTTAGGTGGTGTCGAGGTCTTACCGGTGTACTTCTTCACCGGACCCGATCCCACATTGGTCACCTCTACCCCAGTGACAGCAGTGCCTCCGATCCAGCTACCCGTTGGTGTTACCGCGGGTGGAGCAGTGGTGC
>PMLV01000306.1 GCA_003160635.1 Acidimicrobiaceae bacterium
TCAGGTCATGCTGACAGAAAGGGGTATCCCGGTCTTCGAAACCTCGGATATCGACGATCAAGCCACTCCTCACTGTGAGAATCTGCCAGCGAGGCGTCCGGCTGGTGGATTGAGATGATGCTTCGTCAAAGATACTGAGACCCACAAGGATCTTGTCGTTGCGCACCACCGTCTCGATGACGTCTGCCCGTACGCCCTTGGCCCGGCCACGCCGATACCAGGCGAGCACTTGGTCCCGGTTCCGGCAACTGGATTCATGTCGTCCGGCGCTCCCCACGTGACGTTCGGATCGAGCAGTTCCCGATAGCCGGTCAGATCGGCCGTCTGGAGAGCAGCATGAACTTGCCCCGCAAGCTGTTCCATTTGTACGAGGTCATTTGCCATGGCGAGGTCTCCTTCCGCTTCCGCCCTGTCGCGCCATTCTCCATTGTTCAATGGACCAGGTTCTTGATGATCCCCTCGACGAGAGACACCAAGAGGGGACCCTTCGACAGGAACGTGACAAGGCGGTCCAACTCTTCTTGGGCGATCCGGACCGCCCTTGCCTCTGACACTGGTCTAGGCCTGACCTTCAGCGCGAACAAGGCGGCCAGTTCTGCGTAGGAGTCGATGATTCTTCTCCGAGCACTGACCGAACCCCTGACAGCCTGAGGCAGGAGTCGCTCCTCGTCGTCCCGACTGAGCGGTCGCGGCCCGTCACCCGCAAAGACTTCTTCGACGGCCGACGCGATCCCACTCCTACCGAGCATGACCGGGGGGCAGTTGGCCGGACGGGCAAGACAGGTGTTCGGCCCGATTCTGTCCAGGTCGCCGCCCGACCCTAGGGCCCATCCCGACAGGAGATCGAGCACACGCCCCTCGTCACCCTTGGAAGTCCGCATCACCATGAACACTGGGTGCCCGGCCTGGAGTAGCGCCGTGACGGCCTTGACGTCCGTGAAGTTGCGGAGGACGACCATGCGGGGGGATCCGGGAGCGGGAAGGGCTCCGACCGCTTCAATCGGCACCTCCTCAGCGTACAGCCAGCCGAACCGGAGGCAGCCCAGGACCGACGGATCACCCGTAGATCGCCGGGACGGCCAGAGCTACTGCTCTTCGGGTGGACAAGGCCTGACACCAAGTGCGCGTGCCGGACTCCTGCGCAAGAATGCCACGCGTGGGAACTGTCCGATTCACGACCGAGCTTCAGCGCCGCGGCCGCGCCGCTGCAGTCGTCCTCGATGGAGCCGTAGCGGATGCCGTGGGTCAGGGTGCGAAACGCTTCCCCGTCGTAGCGACGGTCAACGGCTACACATGGCGGACGTCGCGGTGACCATCGAACTGGACGAGGCGCCGCGTACGGAGGAAATACCTTCAGCTCTGGAAGACGCACTGCATGACGACGACCAGGCAAAGGCTGCCTTCGCGAGGCTCTCCGTTTCTCACCGCGAGGAATACGCGCGCTGGATTTGTGAAGCCAAGCGTGCAGAGAGGAGGAGACGTCGCGTGCAACACGCACTCGAAATGATCAAACAGGGCAAACGACCTCGTTGATCAACCGGGGTCTCGCCAACGGCCCGGGCCTTCGGCGATTTCGTCGGACGCCCGAGCGTCACCACGCTGGCACGACCAACGGCTCGTGCCTGACCCGCTACGGTGGCCGCATGAGCAGCTCGCGCGTTCCCGGTGGGGTGGTGCACAAGCTTCCAGGAGACCTGCGCGAGGCGTTGATCGCCAACCCCACGGCACTCGATGCGTGGATGGACATCACGCCTCTGGCCCGCAACGAGTTCATCTGCTGGGTCGAGGATGCCAAGCAGGAGATGACCCGGGAACGCCGCATTCGCCGGACAAAGGAGGAGCTGGAGGAAGGCCAACGCCGGCCCTGCTGCTGGCCGGGGTGCACGCACCGCGAACGCACGGGCCGAGAGCAGTCGGTCGGGCTCAGACCCGCTCCTCGGTGAGCCCACACACGAGCACGGCCGCCCGAGCAACGAGAAGGGACCGTCATGAAGGATGAAGCAACGAACCTCGGAGGGCATGCGGGCGGGACCACCGGCACGATGCCCCCGGTCGTGGAACGGGCCACCTTCCAGGCCGAACTGGACAGGTTGCGCGTTCGGGAGAAGGCGCACACCCGGGAAGGCGACGCGATCGCCGCAGCTCGACGACGCCTCCCCATGGTCGAGGTCGACGCCAACCTCGAGCTGATCGGGCCCCGGGGTCCGCTCACCCTGCTCGACGGCTTCGAAGGGCGTCGCCAGCTCATCGCCTACTACTTCATGTGGCACGACGGCCACCCCGCAGCCGAGCAGTGCGAAGGCTGCACGTGGGTCACCACCCAGGTCGCGGAGCTGTCCTACCTTCAGTCGCGTGACATCACCTATGCCGTCTTTTGTCAGGGCCCCTTCGACGAGAGCATTCGCTACCACGACTTCATGGGCTGGGACATGCCGTGGTACTCCGCCCAGGGATCCGTCGACGCGCTCCTCGTCGGCCGCCGAATCGGCATGATGCACGTCGTGTGCTACCTACGGGACGGCGACCGCGTCTTCGAGACCTACTGGACCACCGTCCGCGGCGTAGAGGCCATGGACTACAGCTACGCGCTCATGGATCTCACCGTGTACGGACGCCAGGAGACATGGGAAGACTCGCCGCCCGGCTGGCCGCAAGAGTGCTCCATCACGCGCACCGCTGGCGGTGCGCCCGATTGGCCACCAGTGTCGGTGTGGCCGGAGGGACGCCCCATCCCCCAGTGGTCGCGACTCGAAGCTGGGTGCTCCGACGACCTGGCCGTTGGGCCGTGATCGTCAGCGAACCGCCGCGATGGCCTCGATCTCTATGAGCTGCTGCGGGTACCCGAGCACTGTCACCCCGAGGAGGGTGCTCGGGGGCCGGTGGGGCAGGAGCCGCCCGGCCACGGCGGCCCACGCCTGGGCCATCTCGTCGCGACTGCCCACCACGTAGACCGTCGTGCGCACGATGTGCTGCACTCCCGCCCCGTAGCGTGCCAGCACGGCCGCCAGGTTGTCGTACGCCACGTGCGCTTGCGCGATCACGTCGCCCACCGCGACGACGTTTCCCTCCGGGTCGATCGGGCAGACACCCGCCGTGAAGATCAGCGAGCCCGGGTCGACGACCGAGGCGTACTCGTAGGGCACGCCCTCGAAGAGCCCCGGCGGTGCCACCTCTAACTGGCCGTTGCGGTCGACGTCCCCGGAAGGTCGGTGCCGCAGAAGGGTTTCTTGGACACCAGGGCGAACCCGGATTTCTTGGCCTGCAGGTACCACCCGCATTGCTGCGGAAGGTCGTGCCCGAAGACCGTGGAGTAGTTGATGGACGTCGGCAACAATCCGCCACCGTTGTAGGACGTGAGGCGGCGCAGGGCCCTGATGATCCCCGCCGACGTCGCGTTCTTGCCGGCCCTTTGCATGCCCTGGATCATGAGGTCCGCCCCCACCCAGGCCTCGTACTCATTGAGCGTCGGAAACGCGCGTCTTGGAGAAGTGGTCATACTTTTCGAGCGCCGCCTGCATCGCCTTCGTGCCCGCATCCGGCACGGCAAAGGGACGAAATTCGGTGTCGAAGTAATCACCCTGCAGCGCGGGCCAGGCCGGCGAGGTCACCGCTTTCGGCTCATAGCCGGTGGGGAAGACCACCGCCTTGAGGTGCACCCCGGCCTGTTTCATGTCCGTGGCCATGGCGCAGTTGGAGCTGTCGACCATGCCGGCGTAGAGGCCCGTGATGTTGGCTGCCTTCGCGGCCAGGGCCTCTGGGCCGAAGGCCACGCTCCCGAAGGGAACCGAGATGTCGAGCACCCCCTGCTTGCCGCCGGCGTGAATGACAGATCGTACGGTGGCGATCGCCGACCGGCTCGACGACGGCGAGATGCCGTAGCCGTAGGAGCCGACGACCGATCCGCCGTGGGAAACCAAGAACTTGCCGATCGCCGTGCTCACCGGGTATTTCGGGTCGATGCTGCCCGTGTCCGAGGCGAACATGTTCGTGTAGGGCTGCTCGCCCCATTCCGGCCCGTCAGAGGACGCGCCCGTGACCGGGACGCCCGCCTGGTTGGCAAACTTGGCCCCCCCGAAGAACACCGCGCTGACGGCGACGATCCCGAGCACGTGCTTGGACAACACGGTCTGGACGGCCGTGGGGTCCTGGGCCGAGCTGGTGGCGTCATCCTCGAAGATCGTCTGGATCTTGTGACCGTTGACGCCGCCCTGCGCGTTCTGCAGGTCGATGCGGGCGATGAACGCCCCCTGGACGCCCAGGTATTCAGGCCCCGCGGGACCGGTGCACGAGCAGATCAGCCCGATGGAGATGGGTGACCCGGTCGCCGCACCGGCGGACGAGCTGGCCACGCCCACCGTGCCGGTGACACAGAACAGTGCGACCAGCGCCAGCCAGAACCGCATTGCTGCTCTCCGCATATGCCCTCCCCCGCCCCCACACGCTCGAGGTACGCGTGATCGAAATCGGGTACGCTACGTGATTGAAAGCATTTGTCAACTACTTACATAGAAGTGGGGGCCCGCCATGCACATGGACGATCTGATTCTGGTCAGCGTGGACGACCACGTGATCGAGCCGGCGAACATGTTCGAGGAGTTCATGCCGGCCAAGTATCTCGACCGGGCGCCCAAGCTGGTGTCCGACGAGGTCGGCGAGAAGTGGGTGTTCGGCGAGGGCGAGACGCGCAACGTCGGCCTGAACGCGGTGGCGGGGCGGGTTCCCGAGGAATACGGCCTGGAGCCGACCAACTTCGACGAGATACGCATCGGTTGCTTCGATGTGGACGAGCGCGTCAGGGACATGGATGCCAACGGCGTGCTCGGCTCGTTGAACTTCCCGTCGATGGCACGCTTCTGCGGCCAGTTCTTCGCCTCGCGCGCGGCGCAGGACCCCGACCTCGCGCTCGCCGTGCTGCAGGCCTACAACGACTGGCACATCGACGCGTGGTGCGGCTCGTATCCCGAGCGGTTCATCCCGTGCTCGATCCCGCCCATCTGGGATCCCGCACTGATGGCCGCGGAGATCCACCGCACCGCGGCGAAGGGATCCCACTGCGTCAGCTTCTCCATGAATCCCCATGCCCTCGGGCTCCCCTCGCTCCACGGCGACCACTGGGACCCCTTCTGGCAGGCATGTGACGAGACCGACACCGTCGTGACGCTGCACATCGGCTCCGGCGGGTTGGAGGTGCAGACCTCGCCCGATGCGCCCATGAACGTGCGGATCACCTGCTCGGGCATCAACATCTATCCGACCGCGGCCGATCTGGTCTGGTCGCCGATCTTCCAGAAGTTCAAGAACGTCAAGGTCGCCCTGGCCGAAGGCGGCATCGGCTGGATCCCCTACTTCCTCGAGCGCGTCGATTACACCTACGAGCACCACAAGGCGTGGACCCGACCCAACCTCGGCGGCAAGCTCCCGAGCGAGATATTCCGCGAGCGCATCATCACCTGTTTCATCGTCGACAAGTTCGGACTGGGCAACCTCGACGCGATGAACGAGGACATGGTCGCCTGGGAGTGCGACTACCCGCACTCCGACACCACGTGGCCGCTCTCACCCGAGGTGGTGTCCGACAGCGTCGCGGGCCTCACCGATCAGCAGATCGACAAGATCACGCACGCCAACGCCATGCGGCTCTTCTCCTACGACCCGTTCGCCACACGACCGCGTGAGCTCTGCACCGTGGGCGCCCTCCGCAAGGAGGCGGCCGGCCGCGACGTGTCCCCCGTCTCATTTGGAATGAAGGAACACAAGGTGACCACGCTCGGGGAATTCGTCAGCGCGGCCAAGCGCCAGGGCTGACCGTGTCCGCTCCCCTCAGCGGCGTGCGCGTCCTCGAGGTCGCGTCACACGTCTTTGTCCCCATGTCCGGGGCTGTGCTCTCCGAATGGGGTGCCGACGTCATCAAGATCGAGCACCCCGAGACCGGCGATCCCTATCGGGGGTTGGTCACGGCAGGGTTGCACACGCTGCACCACGGGATCGATCCACAGTTCCAGTCGACCAACCGCGGCAAGCGCTCCGTCGGCATCGACCTCAAGCACGCGGCGGGCCGGGAGGTGCTCGGCCGCCTGCTCGAGGACACCGATGTCTTCGTGACGAATCTCCGGGCGGCCACCCGGCGCTCGTTGCACATCGACGTCGACGACGTCCGCGCCCACAATCCGTCGCTCATCTACGTGCGCGGCACGGCGTTCGGCTCCCGCGGGCCGGACGCCAACCGGGGGGGCTACGACGCCGGCGCCTACTGGTCCCGCACCGGTATGCAGCACCTCTTCACGCAACCCGGGGCGGAGTGGCCGGCGGGCCCGCGTCCCGCCTTCGGCGACGTGGTCGGCGGCCTCACCATCGCCGGCGCCATCTCCACCGCCCTGTACCGCCGCGCCACGACCGGCGAGCCCTCCGTCGTCGACGTGTCACTCCTCGCCGCCGGGATGTGGCAGATCCAGATCGACATCACCAATGCCTGCCTCGACGAGGGAGGGCATGCCCCGCGCGCCTTTCCCGGTCGCTACGACGTCTGGAACCCTTTGATGATGCCGTACCGGACCAGCGACGGCCGTTTCATCAACCTCCAGATGCTCTCTCCCGATCGCTACTGGCCGGACCTGTGCCGGGCCATGGGCGTGCCCGAGATGGCGACCGATCCGCGGTTCGACAGCATGGCGGCGCGCCGCGAGAACGGCCGCGCCTGTGTCGAGCAGCTCGAGGAGATCTTCGCCACACGTGACTTCGACGAGTGGCGGCACATCCTCACGCACGACTTCGACGGTGAGTGGGTGGCGACGCAGAGCCCCCATGACATCGCAGACGACCCCCAGGTCCAGGCCAACAGCTACATCGCCGAGGTCGAGATGTTGAACGGCACGTCACTGCCGATGGTCACGCCTCCGATCCAGTTCGACGAGCAACCGGGCCGACCGACGCGCGCGCCCGAGCACGGTGAGCACACCGAAGCCGTCCTGCTCGACCTCGGCCTGACGTGGGACGAGATCGCCGCGCTCAAAGCGGAGCGAGCGATCCTGTAGTGGACCAGGGCGACCCCGAGGGCACGATCCTTTGGTTGATGAAGCACGGCTTCGCGCGCCAGCGCCGGAACGTCGAGGAGGCGATGCGCGCCAACGGGGTCACCGCCACGCAGGCCGGCGTGCTGACCCAGTTGCGCCTCTCGCCCGGTCTGTCGAGCTCGGACATCGCGCGGCGGCTGATCCTCACGCCCCAGGCGGTCATGGCGGCCGTCGCCTCGCTCGAGAAGTCGGCCCTCATCGAGCGGGCTGACGACCCCACCCACGGCCGCATCCGGCGCTGCTTCCTCACCGACGAGGGCGAACGAGTCGCCAAGGCCTGCGAGGCTGCCGCCGGCGAGGTCGAGGAGATGCTCCTCGCCGGCTTCGACATCACACAGCGCCGGGAGTTCGCGGAGCTTCTGGCGCTCTACATCCGGGAGCGGTAGTCAGACCTCGTCGGAACCCACGTCGCCGTGCACGCCCAAGGCAGCCTGCAGATCCGACTCGAATTCCCCGGCCACCTCGGGCCCGGGCAAGAAATCCTCGACGGGCGGGAGCTGCTGGAGCGAATCGAGGCCCAGGCGCTCCAAGAAGAGGTCGGTGGTGCCGTAGAGGGCGGGCTGCCCGGGTCCGTCGGCCCGGCCCACCACTTCGATGTAGCCCCGTTGCTCGAGGAGCCGGGTCACCCCGTCGACGTTCACGCCCCGCAACGACGAGATCTGCCCCCGGGACACGGGTTGGCGGTAGGCCACGATGGCCAGCGTCTCCAAGGCGGCCGTCGACAGCCGGTGTGAGACGTCACGGTTGGCAAAGCGCTCCACATACGGGGAGAGGTCCGGATGGGTCTGCAGGCGGGCGCCGCCGGCGATCCGGGCCAAGATAAAGCCACGGCCCTCGTTCAGGTAGCTCTCCGACAACCTCGTGAGGACTTCTTCGACCCGCTCGACCGGCTCTTCCAGCAGTTCGGCCAGCAGGCCGGGCAGCACGGGCTCGACCGCCACGAAAAGAACGGCCTCTATGGCGCGGGCGAGTTCCTCATGTTCCATGGTGTTCGTTCCTCATCCCTCGTAGTCGTCGATGTCCAGGCCGGCCAGCTCGACCAGGCCCCGGCCACTGGCCACACCGGCCAGGACGCCGTCGTTCTCCAGCCAGTCGATGTGCAGGTCGCCGAAGGTCCGGCCCTGACCGAGGGTGACCCGTCCCATCTTGCACAGCTCCAGCAGGGCCAAGAAGCGCACGATGACGTCCATGCGCGTGACACAGCCTTCCACCAGGGTGCGGAACGAGGTGGCACGGTCCCGCCGGGGCAGCGCGATCAGCGCGGACACGGCCTCGGCCACCGAGACCGTGTCCACCGTGACGTGGGAGAGATCGACCCGGGGCACCGGTCGTTCCGCCGCACCCCGCAGGTAGGCCTGGGCCAGCTCCTCGGGCGCGACCCCGGCCAGCAGATCGGGGGCGTGCACGGCAAAGTCGGCCGGGAGCCCGACCTCTCGGGGGATGGAGCGGGCTGCCTGCTCGCTCATGGCCACGAAGACGTCGGCTGCGGCGGCATAGGCCCGGCACTCGAGCAGGCGGGCCAGGAGGAGGTCCCGCTCCTCCCACCCGGTCAGCTCGTCGTCGTCGTCGGAGACTTCCCGACCAGGGAGCAACCTCTGGGACTTCATCTCGATCAAAATGGCCGCCACCAGGAGGAACTCGGAAAGCTGGTTGAAATCGATCTGGTCGCGCTGCTCGGTCAGGACCCGGACGAAGCCGTCGATGATCGGCAGGAGCGGGATGTCCAGCACGTCGACCTCGTGCGAGGACACCAGGTGCAGCAAAAGGTCGATCGGGCCCTCGAAGGTGGGCGTGGAGACTGCGTACGTCACAGCCCGACGATACCGAAACCCTTGCCTGCATCCGCGCACCCCCCGTAGGCCCAGCCCAGAACGTCGGGACAGCCGGGCAACCCGACGTACCATGGCGACCCATGACACGGGTCCTCTCCGGCATCGCCCCCTCAGGGGACTTCACCCTCGGCAATTATCTCGGGGCCCTCAAGCACTGGGTGACGTTCCAGGACGACAATGACGCCTTCTACTGCGTCGTCGACCTGCATGCGCTCACCAACGAGATCGACCCCCAGGTGCTCCGCCGCAACTCGCTCGATGCCGCCATCAACCTCCTGGCCGTGGGCCTCGACCCCCGGCGCTCCACGGTCTTCGTCCAGAGCCACGTCCCCGAGCACACCCGGTTGACGTGGCTCCTCGAGTGCACCGCCACCGTGGGCGAGCTGAGTCGCATGACCCAGTTCAAGGAGAAGAGCGAGGGTCACGAGACCGTGCGGGCCGGGCTCTTCACCTATCCGGTCCTCATGGCGGCCGACATCCTCCTCTATGCGGCCGAGGCGGTACCCGTGGGCGACGATCAGCGCCAGCACCTCGAGCTGGCCCGCACGCTGGCCGTCCGCTTCAACAATCGCTACGGCGAGACCTTCACCGTCCCTGATGCAGCGATCCCGGGGGCGGCGGCGCGGGTGATGGACCTCCAGCATCCCGAGCGCAAGATGTCCAAGTCGGTCGATTCACCCCTGGGCACGATCGGGCTGCTCGACTCGCCGGAGGAGATCACCCGCAAGATACGCAAGGCCGTCACCGACACCGACGGGGAGGTCCGCTACGACCGGGTGGCCAAGCCCGGGCTGGCCAACCTGCTCGACCTGCTGGCCGCCGCCACCGACGGCACGCCCCAGGAGGTGGCCAAGGGCTACACCCGCTACGGGGACCTCAAGAAGGACGTGGCCGAAGCCTTGAACGAGCTGCTCCGTCCCGTGCGCGAGCGTCGGGCCGAGTTGGAGCGCGACCTCTCCTACGTGGGGTCCGTGCTGGCCGAGGGAGCGTCCCGGGCGCACGGGGTGGCCAAGCTCACCTATGCCAGAGCGGCCGACGCCGTGGGCCTTCTGCCCCCTTCGTGACAATTCACCCATGATGACTTGCCCGTCGTGACGACCGGGCTGAGGATGCAGGTGCTCCAGGGATGACAGAAAGGGCAGAGTGCTGTACGCCGAACATCCAAACCTTGGTGGGCGGCGTCGGAGCGACGATGAACAGACGGCAACTCGGGTCCCCGTTGAAGGTCGCCCCCGGAATGCTCTCGGTCACTGTTGGGATGGTCGTGCCTGCGACCACCCCGACCATGACCCGGGCGACCCCGGAGGCGGCACGATCCACGTCATGCTTTGACGCCGTGAACAAGGGGTAGTTGCACACACGCAGCGGCACCTTCGTGACCACCAGGGGGTCGCGGGGGCGCCGCTACCGCGTCCCTCGGTCAGGCGCGCCTGGCCGCGTCGGTCCAATGCAACGGGCTGGAGTCGAATCCTCGGGCTTCGCTCGCCAGCGCCACTTCGGCGTAGAGGATCTTTCCCGTCTTCGGATCGAGATACGACCGCACGTGAACTTCCGGACCGCCTTCAGGTCGTACGTCGATGAGGACGGGACACCCGTCGGTCCAGTGCGCGGGCGACCTCGCCAGGACGGCACCGCTCTCTTCGGCGATGGCCGTCCCGCCTTCGTTGACCACCCCGACGTAGAGCGGAAGGCGTGGGGCTGTGCCCGCCGCCGAGGTCGCTTCCGCGCTGGTGCGCGCCGGAGTGGCGCGGTCGAGTCGATCCGCCAGCATCTCGGTCCGGCGAGCGGACGACGCGGCCGCGTCGGGTCGGCCGTGCGCGTCGAACCGCAACCCGTACGTCTCCTCGGCCTCGGCCCGCGTGAGCCGTCCCAGGAGGATGTCCTCGTGCACGGACGCAAGTTCGCGATCGAGCGGATCGCCGAACCCGCCACCGTTGGCGCAGTGGAATTCGAAGGTGTCGCCCGGCTCGATGGTCACCCCCGACGCGTGGGTCGCCACCTCGTCCACCGAACCGTCGGCCCGGCGAATCAAAAAACGCGTGCATGCGCCAGGCATCCCCCCGGCTGCGCCCTCGAGCGGCAACCAGCGCCGCATGCCGAGCATGGCGCCGACGAGACGATCGGTACCGTGAGGGGTGAAGCCCATGTTGTTGCCCCCGCCCGCCCGGAAACGGCCGGCCCCGCCCGTCCCGGTCCGGCTCGACTTCTCACTGATCAAGATCGGGTACCAGGACTCGAGGATCTCGACATCGGTGAAGGAGTAGTCCGACTCGGGCCCGACGATGTTGCCCGACAGCGCCATGCCGTCGCACCCCGACCCGGCCGAGCTGCCGACCCAGTTGCCGTCCAGCATGATGAACGCGTCGGGGCTCCCGTCGATGCCGGCACAGGCCCACGTGTGCAGGCCGAGAGCCGAACTGGCGCCCCACCCGGCGAGGTGCGCCCGCGCCGGGTGCTCGGGTGACGCAGCCAAGGCGAGCCGCAACGTCTGCACCCCGACCTCGGCCGCATTGAGGGCCACGTCCATGTGTCCCGCCGCGATCGGCGCGGGCTCGATCGAATTGACGATGGTGCCTTCCGGGCAGCGCAGCTCGAGGGGGGCGAAGATGCCGTCGTCGAAGGGCAGATCGCTGGCCATGAGCCACGCCACTTGCGCCACCATCTCGCTCTCGATGATGTACGGCTTGGAGTTGAAGTAGTGCTGGGTCTGGGGCGAGGCCCCGGTGAAGTCGAAGATCAACCGGTCACCGGCCACGGTCAACTCGCACGGGACCTTGAAGAACTCGTCCTCCCACTCGGTCCAACTCGAGGCGCGGTACGTCCCGTCCGACAGCAGACCGATGCGCCGGCGCATCTCGGCCTCCGAGAGGTCGCGGATGATCTGGATGCTGTCGACGAACACGTCGACGCCCATGGAGTCGACGACACCCATGAGCTTCTCCTGGGCGACATGGCATCCGGCCACCAGGCTGCGCATGTCCATCTCGACCAGCGCGGCGACCCGCACGTTGTTGCGAAAGATGTCCCAGACCTCGGTCACCTCGACCCCCTGGCGGAACAGGCGGACCGGCGGGAGCCGGAGGGCCTCTTGGAAGCACTCGGTGGCCATCGGTGCGAACGAGCCGGCCACCATGCCCCCCACGTCCATCATGTGCGCCGACATCACGACCCAGGCGATCAATTGGCCGTGCAGGAACACCGGGCGTTGGATCATGACGTCCTGGGGGTGCAGTCCCCCGCCGTGATGGGGATCGTTGGCGATGAACACGTCGCCGTCGGCGATCGAGTCGGGGAAGCGGGCCATGGTGGAGCGCACGGCGTTGGACGCCGCCCCGAAGTGGAACTGGATCTGACCGGCGCCCATGATGAGGCGCCCCTGCGCATCGAGCATGGTGCACGAGTAGTCCTTCGACTCGGTCACGACCGGGCTGATGGCCGTCCGCTCGAGGGCGGCCGCCGCTTCGTCGCCGATGGCCTCCAGCCGGCTCCGCAACACCTCGAGGCTGATCGGGTCGATCGTCTTCACTGGGCTCGTCTTCACTGGGCCAACTCCAATGCGTAGGTGCCGTGTGCGGTCATGGTCACCGTGGCCCGGGCCGGTACCCAGACCGTGGTGTCCGTGCCCTCTATGAGGGCGGGTCCTTCCAGGGTGTGGCCGGGGAGCAGGTCGCGGCCCTCGTAGACGTCGACCGGGTGCTCCCCTCCCTCGTTGCGCTCGACCCGCACCAGGCGCGTCGAGGCCACCGTTGCCCTCGTCCCCTCCTTGACGCGTTCGGTGTGGCCGGCTTCCAAGGACGCCTGCACCGTTCGCCCCGTCCCGACGGCACGGAGGTTGACGAACTCCACGGGAGCGCCGAGCACGATGGAGCCGCGGCCGTACCGCTTGGCGTACTCGTCCTTGAAGCTGTCCACCAGCGAGCCGAACTCCACCCGTTCCAACTGCTGGGTGGCCAGGGGGATGGAGATCTCCCACACCTGCCGTCTGAACCGGAGGTCCGCCTCGAACTCGACCGAGCGTGCCGACGGCTCGATGCCGTCAGCTTCCAGGTCGGCGTTCACCTGTGCCTGGAGCTCTTGGCCCAATTTCTCCAGCAACATCGGGTCGACCGGCATCGGTTCGAGCACGGCTTTGATCCGCTCGCGCCGTACGTCCGTCGTCGCCGCCCCGAACGCGGAGAGCACCGAGGCCAGACCCGGGATGAGCACACCGCGGGAGCCGATGGCCTCGCCGATCGAAGGCGTGAACAGCCCCCCGCACCCGCCGTAGCTGAGGATCATCTGCTCGCGCGGATCCAACCCCCGGGCCGCCAGGCGTGAGCGGACCGCGGTGATCATGCCGGCGATCGCCACCTGGCGGATGCCCCACGCCGTCTCGTAGGCGTCCATGCCCAGCTGCGCGCCGAGGGTGCCGCAGGCCCGGACGGCCGCGTCGAGGTCGAGCATCATGTCGCCGCCGAGGAACTTCTCCGGGGCCAGGTACCCGAGGACGAGGAGGGCGTCGGTGACCGTCGGATCGATGCCGCCCCAGCCATAACAGGCGGGTCCCGGCACCGAGCCGGCGGACCGCGGTCCCACCCGCAGCATCCCCCGGGCGTCGGCCCATCCGATCGAGCCGCCCCCGGCGCCGATCGACTCGACATCGACCAGGGACAGGGCCGTCCATACCCCCATGAGCTCGCCCCTGGTGCGCCGGATGGGCTGACCACCGGCGATCACCGAGACGTCGAACGACGTCCCGCCCATGTCGCAGGTGATGACGTCGGGGATTCCCTCGGCCCGGGAGAGTTGGGCCGAGGCGGCGACTCCGGCCGCCGGGCCCGATTCGGCGAGGCCGACCGGCACCCGGCGCGCCTCGTTCACCGAGATGGAACCCCCGGCCGAATGCACCAGGAGGAGGGGGACGGCGAGGCCGCGGTCTGCCAGCTCGCCCGACAGCTGCTCGATCCCGGCGAAGGCGCCGGTGACGTAGGCGTTGAGAAGGGCGAACGTGGTGCGCTCGTACTCGCGCACGGCCGGGTGCAACGCCGCGCCCGAGACCACCGCCATGGCGGGGAACCTCTCGTTGATCAACGCGACCGCGTGCTCCTCGTGGGCCGGGTTGCGGAACGACCAGAGGAACGAGATGGCCAGGGCGTCGGCCTGTTGGACCTCGATCAGGTACTCCGCCGCCCGCACCAGCTCCTCGGCATCGAGAGGCGTCACCACCTCACCGTCGCGGTCGACGCGCTCGGCCACCCCGATGATGCGGTGCCGCGAGACGATCTCGGCCGGTGTGGTCAACCAGCCGTCCTCGTCGTGGACCTTGCGCCCGCGCGCGAACGGCACCAGTTCCTCGAACCCCTTCGTCGTGATCAGGCCCACCCGCCGGCCCGCCCGCGACGCCAGCACGTTCGTCACCGCGGTCGTCCCGAGGCCGAACCGTCCCACCGCAGGGAGCACCCGGTCCAGCTCGGTGCCGGCCCGGGCGGCCGCCAAGGCAACGGCCGTGAGGACGCCGTCGGCGATGTTCGCGGGCGTGGTGGGCGACTTCGCCCTCCATACCCCTATGCCGTCGGTCAGCACGGCGTCGGTGAATGTCCCGCCCACGTCCACGCCGATGCAGCCGCCGTGGTCGAACTGGAATACATCGCTCATGGGGGCCCCTCTCGCGCCAGCACCGTGTCGTTGTCGCGTCCCGAACGCAGCAGCCGTCCGGCACGCACACCGGTCACCTTGTTGTCCTCCACCAGTGCCTGCCCGGCGACGAGCACGTGGTGCACGCCCACGGACTCGGTCATGAGCCGCGACGCCCCCGCCGGGAGGTCGTTGACGGTACGGAGGGGGCCGGCGTCCACGGTGGCCGGATCGAACACGACCAGATCGGCCCAGGTTCCCGGCTCGATCCTCCCGCGGTCTCGCAAACCGTAGAGACGGGCGGGGATCTCGGTGAACTGGTGGATCATCTCCTCGAGGGTGAAGATGCCCTTCTCCCGCACGAGCTCGCCCAGGCAACGTGTCGGGAAGTCCGCGCCGACCATCATGTCCATGTGCGCCCCGGCGTCGGACGCCCCCAGCACGACGCGGGGATCCTTGAGCACCTCGGCCCGGGCCTTGGTCGTCCACTCGTCGGCGTTGCCGAAGGAGTAGCGCACGAAGCCGACCTCGAGGTCGGCCGCCACGGCCACGTCGATCACGGCATCGAAGTCGCTCACGTTGTGCTCGGCCGCGATGTCCGAGATCCGCCGGCCTTCCAGATGCCGCAACTTCGGGTCCCTCACGTCATTGACGATGTGCTGCCCCCACGAGCCGCGCATGGTGACGGCGAGCCCGGTCGTCTCCGCATCGAGCGCGTCGCGCAGCCGCTTCCTGGTCTCGGGCTGGCGCAGTGCGGCGATCCGCTCGGGCACGGGCAGATCGAAGAGCCAGCCCCACCCGGGGAGTGAGCGGTAGACGTACCCGCGCAGGAAGTCCTGCTGCGTCGGCCCGTTCTGCGCCATGAAGAGGGGCACCACCCGGCCGCCCTTCTCGCGCGCCATGTCGGAGGCGGAGAGTTGGCGCCGGTAGATGTCGGGGTTCGATCGATTGATGAGAGGGGTGTTCCAGTTGAGATGGCGGTTCGCCGCGGCGGACATGTCCGCCATCAGGTTCATGTCCTCGTCGCTGAAACCCTGCAGGAAGGAGCCCGGGATGAATTCGATGGAGGTGCCGCCGTGCTCCCCGCACACCCGGGACAGCTCGACGAACTCCTCAGGGGTGGCGAAGTTGGGTGGCGTCGGACGGCCGTCCCCATCCACCTGGGTGGGCACGTTGGCGGTCGAGAACCCGAAGCCACCGGCCGACAGCGCCTGGGACAGCACGGCGCACATGGCGCGCAACTCTTCGGGCGACGCCGCGCGCTCGGAGGCGGCGGGGCCCATGGCGGCGCGACGCACGGCCGAATGGCCGACCATGAAGCCCATGTTGAGCCCGAGGGGCTTGGCATCGATGGCGTCGAGGAATTCGGGGTACGAGCTCCAGGTGTACTCGACGCCCGCCAGGAGCGCCTCGACGGGGATCGCCTCGACCCGGGCCAGCAAGCGGGTCAGGAAGTCCTGGTCCGCGGCCGACACCGGCGCCAACGTGAGGCCGCAGTTGCCACCGACCACCGTGGTCACGCCGTGCAGGCACGACGGGGTGAGCGTCGCGTCCCAGAAGACCTGCGCGTCGTAGTGGCTGTGGAGATCGATGAACCCGGGGGCCACCACGAGGCCGCCCGCATCGATGACGACGCGGCCCGACTCGTCGAGGTCACCCACCGCGACCACGCGCCCGTGGCGGATGCCGATCCCGGCCACGCGCGCCGGCGCGCCTGTTCCATCGATCACCCGACCATTCGTCACAACGGCGTCGTACATGGGGTCCTCCCTATCTCGGAGTCACGGTCAAGTCGGCCTCGGGGTCGAGCCCGAAGAACGCACAGGGGTTGTCGACCAGCACCCGCCGGCGCACGTCCTCGGGCACCCCGTCGAAAATGATCGACAGCCACTTCTCTGTCTCGGGGAACGAAGAGACCGAGTGCGGGAAGTCCGAGCCCCACATCAGGGTCTCGACGGGCAGGAAGCTCCGCATCTGCACCGAGAGCGGGTCCCGCACGATCCCGAAGCGAAAGTGCGCCCGCGCGTACTCGCTCGGCAGCATGCGGTGCCGGGGAGCCCTTCCCTTGTGCTCGTCGGGAAGATGGCGTGTCCAGGGATCCGGCGGGATCTCGAGATGCCCGTCACAGGAGATGACGTTGTAGGTGCGAGCCATGGCTTCCCCCCGTCGTTCGTGCCGGTCCTCGGTCCGGATTCTGCCCTCCCGGGCCGATGACGTCCAGCGCCGCGCGGCCCGCTCCCCCGCCGCGCTCAGGGCAGGATCGGATCCCTCGGCAGACCGAGCATGCGCTCGGCAATGGCGTTGCGGGCCATTTCCGACGTCCCGCCCCCGATGGTCAGGCAAGGTGCGAACAGGAACAGTTGGGACCATTCGGCCGCGGTGCCGTCCGCCGCGGCGGCGGTGGCGCCCAGCATCTGCATCGCCACCCGCGTCATCCGTTGGTCCAGCTCGTTCCCGAGCAACTTGGTGATGTTCCCCTCCACGCCGGGCTCACCGCCCGAGAGGGCGCGCGAGGTGCGCCGGAGGTCGAGGGCGCGGAGGGCCCGGTGCTGGGCCAGTATCTCGCCCACCTCCTCGGCCATGGCGCCATCCTCACCGGTGTTGGCGCGGGCGCAGGCCAAGAGCTTTTCGATGCCGATGTACCCGCCACCCCCGCCCAGCGCGACGCGCTCGTTGCCCATGGTGGCCCGGGCCACCTTCCAGCCTTCGTTGACCGCCCCGACGACGTTGTCGTCCGGGACGAAGACGTCGTCGAGAAAGACCTCGTCGAACTGCGCGTCACCCGTGATCTGGCGGATGGGTCGGACCTCGACGCCGGGCGAGTGCATGTCCACCACCATGGCGGTGATCCCCGCCCGTTTCGAGGCCTCAGGATCCGTGCGGACCAGGGCGAACCCCAACGCCGCGTCGTGGCCGGCGCTGGTCCACACCTTTTGGCCGGTGACCGACCAGCCCCCGTCGACCCGCGTGGCCCGACAGCGCAACGAGGCCAGATCCGAACCCGCGCCGGGCTCACTGAAGAGTTGACACATGGTGAGCGTGCCCTCGAGGACGGGCCGGACCCAGAGCTCTTGCTGGCGCGGGTTGGCCCAACTCACCAAGGTGAGCGCCACCCACGCAAAGGGGTGTCCCCGTGGGATGCCGGCCAGTTCCTGGTCCATGATGATCTGCTCCCTGGCCGTTGCCGCCCGCCCCCATGGCGGGGGCCAATGGGGCAGGAGCAGGCCTGCGTCGATGAGCGCCCCCTGGCACGCCGCCGGCGGGAGAGCCTCGTAGGCCTGCCGGAAGGAGCGCAACTCGTGCCGGAGCGCGGCGCCTTCCTCGGGCAGATCCAGGCCCTCCAGTTCGGGTGGGCGGTCGCCACTCGACTGGTTCACCTCCAGCCGGGCCGCGCCGAGAGGTCCGCACCAGGCCGCAAGCGCCGCGGCGCGGCGGAGATGCAGATGCGCATCGTGCTCCCACGTGAAGCCGATGCCGCCGTGCACCTGGATGTTGTCGGTGGCGCAGGTCATGTAGGCCGGCAAGGCCACCGAGGCCACCGAGGCCGCCGCGGCACTGGCCAGGCCGCCATGCGTGGCATCCGTCCGGGCGGCATCCCAGGCCACCGCCGTGGCCAGCTCGGCCTGAGCCAGCATGTCCGCGCAGCGATGCTTCACCGCCTGGAACGTCCCGATGGGCCGCCCGAACTGCACGCGCTCTCGGGCGTAGGACGAGGCCGCCTCGACGCAGGCCCGGGCGCCTCCCGCCGCCTCGGCCGCCGCCATGGTCCGGGCCAGTCGCCGGGCGAGAGGCGCCGCCCCGGTCAGTGTGGCCGACGTCAGCTCGTCAGGCAGGGTCGCCGTGATCCGCGCCACCCGACGGGAACGATCCAGGCTCTCGCAGGGGACGACCGAAAGCCCGGGGGCGTGCCGTTCGACCACCACCATGTCCTCACCCCGGGGAAGGAGCAGCACGTCGGCCAGATAAGCGCCCAGTGCAGGACCATTTTCCGAAAAGCACACTGTCCCGACGCTGTCGCCATTCGCCAGCCCCCGAAGCCAGCGGGCGCACTGGGCCGAAGACCCGGTGGCGGCCAGGACGGCCGAGGCCAGCACGGTCGGGAGGAACGGGCCCCCCGCCACGACTCGGCCCATCTCCTCGAGGACGATGGCCAGCTCGAGCACACCGAAGCCCGATCCCCCGTACTCCTCGGGGAGATGCAGCCCCATCCATCCGAGCGCAGCCATGTCGCGCCAGTAGGGCGGCATCGTTTCCTCGTCGGCATCGAGGGCGGCCCGCGCCACGGCCGTCGCATCCTTCTCGACCAGGAAGGCCCGGACCACCGAGGACAGCGCAACGTGGTCCGCCTCGATGGGGAGGGACACCCTCTCAGCCCCCCGGAAGAGACGCGCCTGGCCTGGGCGAGACCCTCCTCACAGCCGTTGGATGATGGTGGCCGTCCCCATTCCCCCACCGGTGCACATCGTGACGAGCCCGGTGGAGAGGTCGCGGCGTTCCAGCTCGTCCAGCACGGTCCCGATCAGCATCGACCCGGTAGCCCCGATCGGATGCCCCAGTGCCATGGCGCCGCCGTTGACATTGACCTTCTCGGGGTCGACCTCGGTGACCCGGAACCAATCGAGCACGACGGAGGCGAACGCCTCGTTCACTTCGAACAAGTCGATGTCGTCCAGGGTCATCTTGGCCTTGGCCAGCACCCGCTCGGTCGCCGGTGCAGGTGCCGTCAGCATGATCACCGGTTCGGTCCCGGCCACGGCCGTCATCACGATCCGAGCCCGCGGCGTCATGCCGTGGCTCCGGGCGTACTCCGGCGACGCCACCAGGACGGCACCTGCCCCGTCCACCACTCCCGACGAATTGCCCGCATGATGGACGTGGCGCAGCGCGGAAAGCTCGGGGTAGCTCTGTAGCGCCAACTCGTCGAAGGTCGGGCCTCCTTCGCTACTGGGCGCCGCGCCCATGGCCTCGAAACTGGCGCGCAGCGCCGTCAAGTCCTCCATCGTCGTGCTCGGCCTCGGATGCTCGTCGTGGTCCAGGGCCAGTCGTCCGTCGTCGTGGTAGATCGGCACGATGCTCTTCTCGAACCGTCCCTCCTCGATGGCGATCCCGGCCCGCCGCTGGCTCTCCAACGCCAGCGCGTCGCACTCCTCGCGGGTGAAGCCTCGCAATGAGGCGATGAGATCGGCTGAGATTCCCTGGGGCACCATCGGGAAGCGCTCCTGGAGGTGCGCGTTGTTGGCACTGAAGCCGTCGACATGCATCGGCGCGGTGCGCGACATCGACTCGACGCCGCCGCCCACGACCAGGTCCTGGTGACCGGCCAGCACGCCCATGGCCGCAAAGTTGACGGCCTGCTGACCAGAGCCGCAAAACCGGTTGAGGGTGACGCCGGGAGCATCGAGGGACCAGCCGGCATCGAGCACGGCCATCCGGGCGATGTCCATGGCGTGGTCACCGCTCCCGGCGGCGCATCCCATGATCACGTCGTCGATGTCGTTCGTGTCCAGACCGTTGCGCCGTTCGAGCTCTTGGAGCACCTGCGCCAGGACCCGCTGGGGGTGCACGTCGGCCAGGCCGCCCTTCCCCGCCTTGCCCCGACCGCGCGGTGATCGCACGGCATCGATAATCCAGGCCTCAGACATCCACCAACTCCTCCTCGATCGAGCGGCAAACGCTAACACCACGCTCGTGGACCCATGCCGGATTGGCATTTGCCATTTGCGCCGGCAGGCCGCAGAGTGTTACACCGAACGTCAGAGCGGGGATCGCGCGAGTGCCCGGTGGGCAGGTCGCGCGCCGTCGAATGGGGGGGTCTCGTTGTTCTACCTGCACGAAGTCCACAAGGTCATCGGCCTCAAGGAAGACGAGTTCGAGGCGGCCTATCGCGACGGCTGGATGTCCCTCATGGCGGACACCGACTACGCCCGGCTGCTGTGGTACACCAACCACGCCGTGGGCAGCGGTGTCTCCTACAACGTCGTCACCATCACGGGCATCACCGACGGGGCGGGGTGGGCGGACCTCGTCACGCGATGCCAGAAGGGCGACCTGCAGTCCTGGATGCGCGACACGGACGAACTGCGGCACGACGTGGTCGGCAAACTCCTCGTTCCCACGCATTGGTCCCCCATGCAAGATGTCGACCTCGGCACCGTGCCCACCGACGGCTCCACGCATACGATGACCATGTACATGGAAGACACCATGTGGCCCTACGAGGTGCTCGACTACATCGAAGCCTGCGGGAGCGTGTACTCCAAGAGCCTGGAACACGCTGAGGAGGACCTCTTCATCACCATCGATCTGGCTCTGACGCCGGCGTTGGGCACCAATGTCCGCCGCGAAGCCTCGCTCATGCAGAAGATCCACAACATCGATCGGCTGATGTGGCTCCTCACCAACGACATCTCGCCCGAGCACAGAGGGCCGGGAACGTGGATGTACGACGGGCTCGAGTTCCGCGACCAGTGGGAGAGCAAGCTGCTCCGGACCTCCCCCTGGTCGCCCCTGTGGTGAGTCGCTGCACATGAACATCGCGTCGCTCATCGATGCGCCGAGTAGCCGGGATCCCGGGCGGACGGCCCTCATCCTCAAGGACGGCGACGTCACCTACGGCGAGCTTGACGCGGCCGCACGCAGCGTGGCCGTGGGGCTGCGGGCACACGGTGTCCAGCCCGGAGATCGGGTCCCGGTGGTCGAAGTGGGCAACCTTCTCTCCATTGCCACCATGCTGGGCGCGGCCCGGATCGGCGCCGCCGCGGCACTGATGAACCCCGCCTTGCGGCCCCAGGAGATCGCGGCCTTGATCGAGACCGCAGGCTGTCGGCGGATGGCCGTCACGGGCCCGGCCTTCGCCGGCATGGTCTCGCCCGCCGTCGACGGCAATGTGCTCGGCGCGGCCGAACTCCTCCATAATGCCGATACCTCCTCGGTCGAGACCGTGGTGGGGGCCGACGAGGATGACGGGCTGATTCTCTTCACCAGCGGGACGACCGGGCTCCCCAAGGCGATTCCGATCGGCCACGGGGTGATCTCACGTCGCTTCATGAGTTACGCCCCGCCTTTCAAACCGGAAAACCGCCCGAACATCGGAATGATGTCCGTCCCCTTCTTCCACGTCGGTGGCTCACTCGGGCAGCTCACCGGCCTGTACGGGGCGAACACCTCGGTGATCCAGGAGCGATTCGACGCCGGCGAATGGCTCGAGCTCGTGGCCCGGTACAAGGTCGTGAGCACATTCTTGGTCCCGACCATGTTGCAGCGGATCCTCGACCACCCCAATTTTGCCGCGGCCGACCTCAGCTCGCTCGCCATGGTGGCCTATGGGGCTGCGGCCGCGCCGAAGGAGCTGGTCCTGCGCGCGATGAAGGCGCTCCCCCATGTTGCCTTCGCCAATATCTTCGGCCAGACCGAGACACTGGGCGCCTATACCACGCTGGCTCCGGGTGACCACGGCAACGTGGACCTGATCGGGTCCGTGGGGAAGGCCTTGCCCGGTGTGGAGATCCGCGTGGTGCACCCCGGCACCGAGGACGAGGTTCCGCCGGGCGAGGTGGGAGAGCTCGTCGTCCTCTCCGACCAGAACGTGCAGCCCGGCTGGTTCCACACGGGCGATCTGGCCCGGATAGATGCCGAGGGGTACATCTTCCCCTCGGGGCGCCTGTCCGACACGATCAACCGGGGCGGGGAGAAGTTCGGGCCCATCGAGGTCGAGACGGTCCTCCGCGACCACCCCTCCATCGTCGAGGTGTCGGTGGTGGCGGTCCCGGACTCCGAAATGGGCGAACGCGTCGGCGCCCTGATCGTGGCGTCCGAACCCTTGACCGACGACGACGTGCGTACCTTCTGCGCCGATCGCCTCGCCCGTTTCAAACTGCCGGAGCGGATCGCCTTCGTCAGCGAGATCCCGCACAACGAAACCGGGAAGGTGGACCGGCGCGCCGTCGTCGCCCTCCTGCGTCAACCGTCAGCCTGACCTGAATCCAAAGGAGACCCATGCTCTATCTGCACGAGACCCACAAGGTCGTCGGCCGCAAGGAAGACGAGTTCGAGGCGGCCTACCGAGACGGCTGGATGTCCCTCATGGCGGACACCGACTACGCCCGGCTGCTGTGGTACACGAACCATGCCGTGGGCAGCGGTGTCTCCTACAACGTGGTCACCATCACCGGCATCACCGACGGGGCGGCGTACGCGGACCTCGTCACGCGCAGCCAGACCGGGGACCTGCAGGCGTTCATGCGCGACACCGACAAGCTCCGTCACGACGTCTATGGAAAGATGCTGGTCCCGGTGCACTGGTCGCCGATCCAAGAGATCGATCTCGCCACGGTGCCCACCGACGGTTCCACGCACGAGTTGTGCCTCTTCATGGAGGACACCGGGTGGCCCTACGTGCCGATCGACGACTACATCCAATGCTGGTACGACATCTACTACGAGCCGCTGAGCCACATGTCGCCGCGGGTCCTCGACATTCAAGGGTGCTTCCAGGTGGCGCACGGCACGCACATGCGACGCGAGGCCATGCTCTGGCAGAAGATCCCCGACCCGTCGAGCCTCATGCACCTGCTCACGACGGAGCTTCCGCCCGAACACCGGGGGGCCGGAACCTACATGGGCGACGCCCTCAAGTTCCGTGACCAGTGGGAGAGCAGGCTCCTGCGCACGAGCAGCTGGTCGCCCCTGTACTGACACAACCATTGAGCGTCCCTCTCTTGGCACCCGCCGATCGAACGCGTTAGACATTCGGCCGATGTCGGAACGGTCACCGGTCGAGCTCACCTCCGAGCGGTCGTACGCGTGGCCTCTGACCGACGGAATGCGCCTCGACGAGGGCGATGAGGTCGCCCGTGCTCGTTCCCGGCCTCGCAGGATCCCCCATCGCCTCCCCCTCGCCGTCCTCCTCTTCGGCGCCATCGTGACCGCGCTCTTGACCTGGACTGCCGCAAGCGCCAACACCAACAGTGACCATCGCCTCCTCAAGCTCCAGGTCCGGCAGGCGGCAACAGCCCTCAGCGAGGCGCTCCCCAGCATTCAGACCCCCCTCACGGCCGCCTTCGACGTGGCGGCGGCCACGCAGGGGACCGCCGCATTCCGACAGCTCATCTCTCCCGACGTGGGAGCCGCCGGGCCCTTTCTCTCCGCCTCCCTGTGGCAGATCTCGCCGGGGCCGCCCAAACCACTCATCGTCGTCGGAGCTCAGCCACTCCTGGCCGCCAAGGGGGAAACCGCCAGCTTCTTCAGTCGTGTCCAGCCGGGCCAGGCCTTGACGGTCACTTCCATCATCGGCGGTGCCGCGCCGCGACTGGGCTTCGCCGAGATACCGGCCGGGCATGGTGACACCGTGCTCGTCTACGCCGAGACGCCGCTCCCACCTCACAAGAAGGCCGTCGTGCCGAAGAACTCGGCCTTCTCCGATCTGAATTTCGCCCTCTACCTGGGCCCCAAGGCGGAGGCCGCTGCGCTCATGGAGAGAACCGGACCCCTCGGTGGCTACCACGTCCAGACCAGCGTGCCCTTCGGGGACACGGTCCTCACCTTGGTCGGGACGGCGACGGCCCCTCTCGCCGGAGGGTCGTCGGCCGACTTGCCGCTGATCGCCGCCCTCCTCGGTGCCGCCCTCACCCTCGGTGCCGCCCTGACGTCGGAGTACCTCATCCGGCGGCGTCGCCTGGCCGAGACCCTGGCGGCGGAGAACGCCAACCTCTACGTCGAGCAACGCACGATCTCAGAGACACTTCAGCATTCCTTGCTTCCCGAAGAGATACCCATGATCCCCGGGACCGAGATCGCCGTGCGGTACCTCGCCGGAGTCGGTGGTATCGAAGTCGGCGGCGACTGGTACGACGTGATACCGAGCGGCGACGGGGACGCTCTTTTCGTCGTCGGCGATGTCTCCGGTCGCGGTCTGGGCGCAGCCACGACGATGGGTTACCTGCGTCACGCCATCCGGGCCTACGCCCCGCAGGGGGGCGGCCCCGCCACGGTGCTCGGCAAGCTCGGCGATCTGGTCGGTCGCGCGGACGACGGTCACTTCGCCACCGTGCTGTGCGGCCACATCGACGTGAAACGCCACCATCTCACTGTCGCCTGCGCGGGCCACTTCGCCCCGCTGGTGAAAGACCAGCACGGCACCCGTTACGTCGACGTCACGATCGGGCCACCGATCGGCGTGCTCCCGCGTGCGACACCGGTCGAGACCACCATCACTCTCTCCCCCGGCGCATCCGTCCTAGCCTTTACCGACGGGTTGGTGGAGCGCCGTGGCGAACATCTCGACGTGGGTTTGACCCGGCTGAAAGAGGCGGTCATGGCCAGTGACGGCGACGTTGACGACCTGCTCGGCCAGCTCGTGGCCGAACTTGCGCCCGATGGTTCCGACGACGACATCGCGATTCTGGGGGTGAGATGGCTGAACTAGACGGTGCGTCCCGCGCCAGGATCGACGTGGCCGAGGGCGATCCGGGGTGCTTCACCGCGACCATCTCAGGAGAGCTCGACATCCATAGCGTCGATGCCCTCGGGGCCCGCATCGAGGACCTTCTCGCCCGCCCGGCCACCCGCATCGATTTCGAGCTCTCTGATCTCGAATTCATGGACAGCTCGGGGCTGGCGTTGCTGCTGCGGGTCACGAACCAGTTCGGCCCCGCGCACGTCAGGGGGGCCAAACCGCTGATTCGCCGTGTGATCGAGGTGTCCGGCCTCGACGGGGTCCTGCAGGTGGACGGACCCGTCCCATGAAGCGGAAGCGGAAGTTTCCCGAATCGATCTCATCGGTACCCTTGGCCCGTCGGTTCGTCGCCGACTCCGTCGCGGCAATCGCACCCGAGTTGTCCGAAACCGCGTCATTGTTGGTCTCCGAGCTGGCGACGAACGCGATCGTGCACGCGGGGAGTGAATTCGCCGTGACCGTCGTCTACCCGACGCCAGCGGGACGGATACGCATTGAGGTGACCGACCGCGACGGGACGCGGCCCTCCCCGACACGACCGCCCCCGAACGTCCCCCACGGTCGTGGTCTCTTGCTGGTCGCCACGTTGGCCGACGCGTGGGGCGTGCTCGAGCCGCGACGGCGAGCGGGAAAGGCCGTGTGGTTCGAGCTGAAACCCCAGGCTTCTCCGGCCCGCAACGTTGCGGGGGCACTCCGGCGCAGGAGCCGTCGGACCACGGGAGGGCTCCGGTCTCTCTTCGCCGCCGGATTGCCCGCATCGCGGGCGGGTCGCCGACCAGCCCCCCAGTTCAGGTCCGTTTGATTGTCGCGAACCAGGCGGGTGCGCCGTCGCGGTGGTATCTCGACTGAATCCGGTCCGGTTCGACGGCGGCGACGTCCCATCCACTGCTCGCGTTGAACGCTCCCCTCAGCTCATCCCGACTGACGGGGTGCGGGCCGGTCTCGGGGCCGACGTCGCTGAAGCACAGCACGTACAGCGTTGCATCGTGCCCGGTGACCGACGCGAGACTTGCCACGTATCCGGGTCGCTCGTCGCGGTCGAAGGAATGGAACAGCCCACAGTCCAGCACCGTCTCGAAACTCCGCCCCAGGCGCGCCAACCGGAGTGCATCAGCCCCCGCGAACTCGACCTCGATCCCACGATCGTCGGCCTTCGCCCGGGCGATCTCCAGTGCCGTCTCAGCCACGTCAACGCCCAGAACCGCCACTCCCAGCGAGGCGACGTGGAGCGCGTTCTCACCGGTCCCGCAGCCGGCATCGAGCACCGCTCCGGCGAATCCGCCCTGGGATGCCACACGCACGATCGCTGGTTGCGGCCGGCCGATGTCCCACGGCGCAGGGCCGTTGTGGTACGACGCATCCCAGGGCAGTCCCGTCATCCGTTCGTGGCTGGTCGGGGGCCGACCTCGCAACAGATCGTCAGCGGGAGCCATCGCCGTCCATCCCGGCCTCAGGTGAAGGGCTCGTGAGGGTAGCCTCGGAACGTGTCCGACCGCTCGGCTTGCCATCCCGGGAAGGTTCGATCTCCTGCACCATGGAGGCCCCAGTATCTCCGACCTTCAGGCGCTGTCAAGGTGCGCACCTCGGCGCGTCTCGGCCGGAGGGCCGGGCTCGCGGTTGGCGCTATCCCCCGAAGAGGACGCCTTCCCACCAGTTGTAGAGGTGTTGGAAGGCAATGGTGATCGGCCCGGGGTTGAAGAGGAAGTTGAGCAGGACCAGCCCCATCACGATCATCATCGTGTAGGGCCGGATGCGGAGATACGTGGGCCAGTACCTCCGGGGCAAGAGGCGCTCGAAGAGCACCGACCCGTCGAGCGGTGGGATCGGGACCAGGTTGAACGCCGTCAGCCCGATGTTCCCCAGGCTGAACAAGAAGACGATCTGGGCCGGCAGGGAAAGAACACCGGTGCGGAGGGCCGTGTTCCGGAAGGAGACGATGAACAGCAGCGCGGCGAGACCGGCCAGGAGGGCGTTGGTGAACGGCCCCGCCAGCGCCACGAGCACGCCCTGATTGCGCGGGCTGCGCAGGCGGGCGTTGTTGACCGGGACCGGCTTGGCCCACCCGAAGACGCCGAAGCCACCCAGGGCCAGCAGGGCCGGGACGATCAGGGTGCCGATCGGGTCCACGTGGACGAAGGGGTTGAGGGTGAGGCGACCGGCCCGCTTCGCCGTGTCGTCGCCGAAGGCGCGGGCGACGACGCCGTGCGAGACCTCGTGCAGGACGATCGACGGCACGATCACGCAGAACAGGATGATGTCGGTGCTCGAGATGTTGTGGTGGGCCACCAGTGCCACCAGGACGACGACGACGCCGACGATCCAGATCGTCCGCCTGGTGGACTGGTCCATGGGGCCTCGGCCCGAAGATCGTCCTCCGGGTGGGCTCACCTAGTGTTTGGCGGCGTCGACGATGCAAAAGCGCGCCGCCGGCATGGCCTCCAGTCGAGCTTCGCCGATAGGTTTGCCACAGGCCTGGCACAGGCCGTAGTTGCCAGCGTTGAGACGTTCCAGGGCGGCGTCGACCTCTTGCAGGGCCTCCCTCAGCTCGGTGGCCAGGCGCTCGGCCTCTCCCCGCTCAGCTGTCACCTGGCTCGAGTCGGCGAAATTGGAGTCGTAGTTGAGACCCGTATCCCCCCGGTCCCCGAACCCGAGCTCCTTCAACTGTGCATGGAGCTCGGCCTGCTCGGCCGTGAGAAGGGCGGCGTAGTCGACCTGGGCTGATTCGGCGGTAGGGGCCTCGTTCGGCATGGCCTCATGCTACGTCCTCCCTGGCTTTCGTTCTGCCCGCCCGCGGGTGGGCATCCTCGTACGCCCGCCGCAGGTGCTCGGGCGAGACCTTGGTGTAACGCTGGGTGGTGGCGATGGAGGCGTGACCGAGCAGCTCTTGGACCACCCGGATGTCGGCGCCCCGGGCCAGCATGTGGGTGGCGCAGGAGTGGCGCAGCACATGGGGGCTCACCCGCTCGGCCAGATCCACCCGGGTGGCGTACTTCTTGACCACGCCGAACGCCCCCACCCGGGTCAGTCGTCCCCCCCGCATGTTGAGGAAGACAGCCTCGGCATCGCTGCGCAGCTTCCACTTCTTCGGTTCGAGCAGGGGCCGTCCCTCGCCGGACAGCCAGTCGTGGAGGGAGGCCAGGGCCAGGCGCCCCAAGGGGACCACCCGCTCCTTGTCCCCCTTGCCCAGGACACGGATGAGGGGGATGTCGCCGCCCTCCACCGCCTCGGCCACGTCCCCCAGGTTCAGGCCGACGACCTCGCTGACCCGGCAGCCCGTGCCGTAGAGGACCTCGAGGAGGGCCCGGTCGCGCAACATGGCGGGACCGGTGCCGACCACCGCGCCGAGCAGGCGCTCCGTCTCGTCCTCGCTGAGCGCCTTGGGCAGCAAGGCAGCCACCGCGATGCCCGGGATGTCGGCCGTGGGGTCCGACGGCGCCACCCCCTCTTCGACCAGGAAGCGATGGAAGCCCCGCAGCGTCGAGAGGGACCGGGCCACGGTCGAACCGCTGCGGGAGCGCCGCAAGGAGGCGACATAGGCCGCCACCTCATCGGCCGTGGCCCGGTCGATCAGTGCCCCGGCGTGGCGTCGCTCGACGAAGGCCTGATAACCCGCCAGGTCATGGCGGTACGAGGCCAGGGTGCGCGGCGATCGCCCCCGCTCGACGTCCAACCACGAGAGGTACTCCTCTGCGTTGCGCGGGAGGGGCGCCGTCACGGCGCCGCCCGGTCGGTGCCCGCACGCGCCAGGCGGGCCCGGGCCAGGAAGAGGCCGAGCACGGTCGTCTCGTCGACCAAGGTCCCGTCGGCCACCAGTGCCTCGACGTCGTCGAGGGCGATCGTCTCGATCGTCATGAACCCTTCTTCGATGCCCACGGGCTTGGGCGGGCAGGGTGAAAGGCCCGTGGCCAGGAAGATCGTCGTGCGCTGGTCGCTGATCCCCGGTGTGTTGAAGGTCTCGATCAGGACCTCCATCTTGTCGGCCAGCAGCCCCGCCTCCTCGGCCAGTTCCCGCCGCGCCGCGACCTCGCGCGCCTCATGGGAGACGTCGCAGGTTCCGGCCGGCACTTCGAGCACGAGGCGATCCACCGCCGCTCGATACTGACGGACCAGCGTCACCCGGCGCTCGGCGTCCACCGGCACGATGGTCACCGCACCAGGGTGATGGACGATGAAGCGCTCGAAGGACCGGCCGTCGGGGTCGACCAATTCGGCCTGCGCCACTGTGAAGATCCAGCCCCGGAACACCTCCACCTCGGAGACCCGCCGGAAAGCGGGCGTGGGGCCGGCCGGCACGGGCTCTACGGCACGCGATCGAGATCGAGCAGATGGGGCTCGCGCCCCTCGGCCCGGTCGAGCGCCGCCGCCACGAACTCGCGGAACAACGGGTGGGCCCGGTCGGGCCGGCTCTTGAACTCGGGGTGGGCCTGGGTGCCGATCCAGAACGGGTGATCGGCCAACTCGACGAACTCGACCAGGCGGCCGTCGGGCGAGGTGCCCGAGCAGACCAGACCGACTGCTTCGAGTCGGGTGCGGTACTTGTTGTTGAACTCGAAGCGGTGGCGATGGCGCTCGGTGACGCCGAGCGTCCCATAGGCCTCGGACACCTTCGAGCCCGGCAGGAGGGCGGCCTGGTAGGACCCGAGCCGCATGGTGCCACCCTTGTCCGTGACGTGGGCCTGGTCGGGCATCAGGTCGATGACCGGGTCCGGAGTCAAGGAGTCGAATTCCCGGGAGTTGGCCCGGGGCAGGTTGGCCCAGTCCCGGGCCACCGAGATCACCATGACCTGCAGGCCGAGGCACAGGCCGAGACAGGGAATGGCGTGGTCGCGGGCGTACCCGGCCGCGGCCACCATGCCTTCGACGCCACGCACCCCGAACCCACCGGGGATGACGATCGCGTCGAGCTGGCGTATCCGGTCCGTTCCCAGCAGGTCCGGCACCTTCTCGGCGTCGATCCAGTCCAGCTCGATCTCGGTTCCGTAGTGGAACCCGGCCGAGCGGAGCGCCTCGACCACCGACATGTAGGCATCGGGCATGCTCACGTACTTGCCCACGATGCCGACCTTCACCCGGCGGGACAGCGACTCGACCCGGCGCACCAGCTCCTCCCACTGGCTCAGGTCGATCGGATGGGATGCCTCGTCGATGCCCAGGGTGCGGCAGACGAAGCCGTCGAGGCCCTGATCGTGCAGGACGAGCGGGATCTCGTAGATGCTCGGCGCGTCGACCGCGGAGACCACGGCTTCCATGGAGACGTCGCACAGGTTCGAGATCTTGCGCTTCAAGTTCTCCGAGATCGGCTTGTCGCTCCGGCACACGATCACGTCGGGTTGGATACCGCGGCTGCGCAACTCGGTGACGGAGTGCTGGGTGGGCTTGGTCTTCTGCTCGCCGGTCACCAGGTAGGGCACCAGGGTCAGGTGCATGTAGCAGACGTTCTCCCGGCCGACGTCACGGCGGAACTGGCGAATGGCCTCGATGAAGGGGACGATCTCGATGTCGCCCACCGTGCCGCCGATCTCCACGATGACGACGTCGACGTCGTCATCGGCCAGCAGGCGCACCCAGTCCTTGATCTCGTCGGTGACATGGGGGATGACCTGGACGGTGCGGCCGAGGAAGTCGCCCCGACGCTCCTTCTCGATGACCGAGCGGTAGATCCACCCCGTGGTGGTGTTGGAGTTCTGGCCGAGGTCCTCGTCGATGAAACGTTCGTAGTGGCCCAGGTCGAGGTCGGTCTCCCCGCCGTCATGGGTGACGAAGACCTCCCCGTGCTCCCCCGGGTTCATGGTGCCGGGGTCGACATTGATGTACGGGTCGAGCTTGCACATGGTGACACGCAGGCCACGGCACTTGAGGAGTCGACCGAGAGAGGAGGCGGTGAGGCCTTTGCCGAGGGAGCTCGAGACTCCGCCGGTGACGAAGATGAATTTGCTCACGCCGCCCGCTGGGCGCCGATCGTCAGGGCAATTGCTCGGTGCACCCTTCCACGATAATCGACGTCACCTCCACTTGTGGCGGATTCATACCCGCCCCCGAGGCGCACTGTCGGACGCCACCGCGCCGTAAGCGGGCTGAACTGGGATAACCCGCGGTGATCAGACGCCGAGAAGCTCGCGGGCGTGCGCCCGCGCCGCGTCGCTGTCGGGATGACCCGACAGCATGCGGGAGAGCTCGACCACCCGCTCCTCGCCCGTCACGGCCACGGCCGAGGTCAGGGTGCGTCCGAGCACTTCGTCCTTGCGCACCGTGATCTGTCGATCGGCCTTGGCCGCCACCTGGGCCAGGTGCGTGACGACGAGGACCTGGCGACTCAGGGAGACCTCGTGGAGCGCCACGCCGAGCGACAGGGCGGCCGCACCGCCCACCCCGGCATCGACCTCGTCGAAGACCATGGTCTGGGGGCCACCCATGGCCACGAGCCGGATGGCGAGCATGGCGCGCGCCAGCTCCCCGCCCGAGGCGGCCTTCGCCAGTGGGAGGACGGCCTCACCGACGTTCGCCCCCAGGGCTGCTTCGATCGGGTCGCCCGCACCCTCGGGCGCCACCCGGATCTCCACGCGCGCCCCGGGCATGGCCAGATCGGCCAACCGCTCCCCCACCAATACCCCGAAGCGTGCCGCGGCCTTGGACCGGACCTTTCGCACGGCCTCTTCGGCCCGCGCCAATGCGTGTTCGGCGTCGACCCGCTCCGCCTCCAGCCGCGCCGCGGTCTCCTCCGCGTTGTCCAACGCCTCGAGGCGGGCCGCCGCGTCCTGCGCGAAGGCCATCACCGCCGCCAGGTCAACCCCGTACTTGCGACGCAGATCCGCCAGGAGCCGGCGCCGCTCTTGCACTGCGACCAGACGGTCCGGATCGTCTTCCCAACCCTCCACTACATCGCGCAGACCCCGGGCGACATCGGACAGGTCGATCGCCGCCCCGGTGATCCGTTCCCTGACATCATCGAAGGCCTCGCGCCCCCCCAGCACTCCGGCCGCCTCGGCCAGCCGGGCCAGGACACCTCCGTCGCCGTTCCCCGACGCCGACTCGAGAAGCTCGCTGGCCAGCGCCGCCGCTTCCCGGTGGGCCGAGGCATCGGCCAAGCGGGACTCCTCCTGGCGTAACGCATCGTCCTCGTCGGGATCGGACAGGCGGGCGGCGGCGATCTCGTTCACCTGGTAGCGCAGCACATCGGCCTCCCGCGCCCGCTGCTGGGCATCGCCGCCGAGTGCCGCCACCGACTCGGCCAACCGGCGCAGTTCGGCCCGCAAGGCCAGCACGGGCCCAAGGTCCGTCCCCGCGTAGGCGTCGAGCACCGCACGCTGGGCCGCCGGTGTCACCAGTGATTGATGCTCGTGCTGGCCGTGGATCTCGACCAGCTCCGACGTGACCTCGGCCAAGGCGCTGACGGGCGACATGCGCCCGTCGATCCACGCGCGCGAACGACCCTCGGCCGGCACCGATCGGGCGATGATGATCTCGCGCCCGCCGTCGTCGGTCTCGACGACGAAGCGCGCTTCGACCATGGCTTCGCGGGCGCCGGCCCGGACGAGGGTCGGTGAGGCACGCCCGCCCATCACCAGCTGCAACGCCTCGACCACCAACGTCTTGCCGGCGCCGGTCTCACCGGTCAATACCGTCATCCCCGTTTCGAACGTCAGCGACAGGTCCTCGATGACCCCGAGGTCGCGCACCCGCAAGTCGGTCAACATCGCCCGGTCATCCCTGTCGCCCGGTCATCCCTGTCGCCCGGTCATCCCTGTCGCCCCCGGTCCGTCGACCTACTGGTCGCGGTCGGCCAGCAGCCGGAACCGGAGCAGCGCCCCGAAACCGTGTGGGTCATTGCGCACGACGCGCACGGGCCGCGTCGGCACCCGGCAGGTCACGGTAGAACCGGGCTCCAGGCGTCCGGTCACCTGGCCGTCGATGACCAGGGCGGCGGCCCGGTCCGGCGCGATCTCGACCCTGACCCGCTGGGTGTCGGTCAGCACCAGGCTGCGGTCGAGCGAGAGATGGGGGGCCACCGGGGTGACCACCATCGCCCGCAGCGCGGGCGAGAGGATCGGTCCCCGGGCGGACAGGTTGTACGCCGTGGACCCGGTCGGCGTGGCGATGATGACGCCGTCGGCCGAGTACGTGAACACATCCTCGCCGTCGATGGAGGTGGCGAGGCGCACCGTGTGGCCGAAGTCGATCTTCTCCAGGACGACCTCGTTGAGCGCCAGGTGCGTCGACACCGCATCACCATGGGAACGGTCGGTGATGGTCACCTCGAGCGCGCAACGGGCCTCGATGATGGCCCGGCCCTCGAACACCTTGGTCAAGCCCACCCGCACCTGATCGGGCAGGAGGTCGGGCAGGTAGCCCAGGCGGCCGAAGTTCACCCCGAGGACGGGGATGTCCTCGGTCCAGGCCAGGCGCACCACCCGCAGGAACGTCCCGTCACCGCCCAGGCTGACCGCCACGGTCGTGCCCGAGAGGTCGACCGAGTCCAGGTCCATCTCCTTTCCGGCCTCGGTCACCCGGTTGGGCGCAGTGAACTCCAAGATGCGCGCCGTGTCACCTTGGGAGGTGAGCCACTCCGACGTGTCGTGCGCGAGGGCGAGCGCGTCCGGGCGCTCGGGGTGGACCAGAAAGGTGACCGTCGACATGCTCAGCGAGCCGCCTCGTCGACGGTGGCCGCGAGCAGGCGGCCGACATCGTCACCCTGGAGTCCCGTGACGCCCTTATGGGCGTGCAGGAGGAATTCGACATTGCCGGCCGGGCCGGTCAAGGGGGAGACCATCGCCCCCATGATGCCGGTTCCTGCGTCCACAAGTGCGGACGTCACCCCCTCGAGTGCGCGCCGCCACACCTCGGGGTCCCGCACCACGCCCTTGCCGCGGGCCACGACGACGCGCCCCGCTTCGAACTGGGGCTTGACCAGGAGCACCAACTCGGCATCGGGACGCCCCAGGGGACCGCACAGCGCCGGCACCACAGTGACGAGCGAAATGAACGACAGGTCCGCCGTGAGCATCGACACCGGCTCGAACGTCGGGTCGCGCCCGAGCAGCATCTCGGGCGTCAGCGTCCGGATATTGACCCTTTCGAGCACCGTCACCCGCGCATCGTGACGCAAGCGCTGATCGAGCTGCCCGTGCCCCACGTCGACGGCGTCCACGTGTGCCGCCCCCCGCTGCAGCAAGCAGTCCGTGAAGCCTCCGGTTGACGCTCCCGCATCGAGCACGCGCCGGCCCCGGGACGAGACGTCGAACCGCGTCAGGGCGGCCTCCAACTTCTGCCCTCCCCGGCTGACAAACGGCGCCGGCGGTCCCTGCACGACGACGGGCTCATCCGGCGCCACCAGCCGTGCCGGCTTGTCGGCTTGGGTCCCCGCCACCAGCACCGATCCGGCCGCGATCGCCTGTTGGGCCTCGTGCCGGTTGGCCACGAGTCCACGACGGACGAGCTCCGTATCCAGCCGCCGGCGGGACCCAGGGCTCAGGTGCTCGACCTTGGAGCGCTCGGAGCGGCCTTCTTGGCCGCAGCCTTCTTCGCTGCGGTGGCCGTCTTCTTGGCCGGCGCTGCTTTCCTGGCGGCCGGTGCCTTCTTGGTGGCCGTCTTCTTGGCGGCCGTGGACTTGGCGGTCGCCGCCTTCTTGGCCGGCCCGGCCTTCTTCACCGCGGTCGCTGCCTTCTTCACGGCCGTCGTGGTGGCGCTCGCCCGCTTGGTCGCCGCCTTCTTCACGGCCGTCGTGGTGGCGCTCGCCCGCTTGGCCGCCGCCTTCTTCGCGGCGGTGGCCGTCTTCTTGACACCCGTGGCCGTCTTCTTGACACCCGTGGGTGTCACTTTTTCCGCGGCCGTACGGGCACCCTTGGCACCCTTGGCGGCCTGGGCCGCCATGTCGGAGGTCGCGTTCCGGCCGACGTCGGCCGATCGCTTGAGCAGATCGGCCACTTGATTGGCCAGCTTCTCGAGGGCCGAGCCGTCGACCTTCTTCAACTGCTGCGCCACCTCGTGACGCACCAGGTCCAGGATCTGCTCGCTTGTCTTGTGGCCTCGTTCAACCAAGTTGTCTATCCATTCCTGTGCTTGATCGCGCTGGATGTCCCCGGCGCTCACCAGTTCCCGGACGATCTCTTCGGCCCGAGCCCGTGTGACCTGGCCCAATACCGTACCGGCGTCGAGATACTTCTTGATGCGTTCGTTGTTCACCATGTAACAAGAGTATATCCAGTGTTAGCTATCAGCAAGCATTGTCATGAGGCGATTCGTCGCTTTGTGGACTTCGGGGAGAAATCGGATGTCATTCAGGATTCTCCCGTGGGGACCCATCGGTTCGCGTCCATAACTGCGGGATCGAGGAGGGTCACTCGGTCCTCGTCATGAAACCATTCCTGCGACCCGAAACAATGCGCGTTCCCGGTTTAGCACCCGTGTCGTTTCCAGTACATGGGACCAGCCCCGTCGAGCGAAAGTCCGAGGGGACACCCTCATTCTCAGGAAGAGCTGCGGGCTGTCTGGCCAATCGACGCCGACGCCGTAGCGCGGGCCTCCGATGTGACGATGGCGACGTGACGGGGGCGCCGTACCCCTGGCGGCGTAACGATGGCGCGGTAACGATGGCGCCGTAACGATGG
>PMLV01000294.1 GCA_003160635.1 Acidimicrobiaceae bacterium
AGTTATCGGCATTCTCTCGCCAGAGTGCACCGTTCGTACGCGATTCCTCTCGCCGACACGGGTGCCCCAGAATGCTCAGCCTTTCACCGCCGCGCTGCATCCCAGATCATGCCGGGACCGGGGCGCACAGAACGTTCGGCTGAACGAACTCGAGCGAACGCTTGTGTCGCGCCCGATTCGGCGTTCGGCCTTTCTTGACCCATTACCGCGAGCCAGTTCCCACAAGCCGATCGGTGACTGGGACGGCGTTGGAGGTACCTCGGCCGATGGCAGATCCCCGTCAATATGGCGCTTCGGAAATGAGCGGGGTCAGCCAATCTCCCAGGGTGCTGGTCGGAACCCGTCAGGAAGGCGGAAGCGTGGTGCTGACCGGCGGCTCGGTCGTCGTCTCCGGCACCGAGGGGCAGCTCGGCGCGGTCGAGCCGGTGGCCGGTGAGTTGGGGGGAATCGCCACGTGGTACGAACCGAGGGAGGTTCCCGGCGGCACGTCGCTCGTCGAGCTCACCACACCGCTCGCCACGTAGCTCGTCTCATAGACGACCGTCCCGACCGAGACGTCGAGCCGGCAGAGCTGGCTGGGATCGGTGACGACGGTCGTCTCGCCGAGCAGGTCGGAGGTCGTCGGGTCGAAGATCAGCTCGTCGCGCTCACCACCGCTCGTATAGGCGACGGCCGTCCCGGATCGGCCCACGGCGTCGGTCACGGTCCCGACGAGCGTCACGCCGGGGATCTCGGCCGCGACGTGGTAGAGCGCGGCGCGAAGTGCTGGCGAGGCGGCAGTGTTTTCCAGCAGGTCGCCGACTGTCTGAAACGCCTCGGCGGCGCCGACGGGTACGCCCGCGTTCTCGACCTTGCCGTCCTCGATGTCGGCGAGCAGCGCCGTGGGGTCCGTCGGGAGGCTGGCGAGGTCCGGTGCGAGCTGGCCCTTGCCCTCGAGTGAGTCGATGTTCGCGGAGGCCGGCAGAACGCTCGGCTTTCCGTCGGCGACCCATGCGGCACGGTCGGCGGGGGTGAGGAAGCTCGGTGTGCCGTAGTTCTGCGCGAGTCGCCCGGAGCCGTCGGCGGCGATCCACACCTGCCGAGTCACCGGCGCGAGCACGCTGTAGGTCTGCGAGGGCCCGCTCGATGCCGAGAGCGCGACTCCGACGGAGGCCATGTAGAGGTAGTCGCCGGGTGGCAGCGGCGAGGCGGTCGGCTGACTCGCCGCCACCGCTGCCACCCGCGCCAGCACGGCCGCCGCTGTTGAGGTCGGCCTGCTGGGGCCACCCGGGACTACGAGGGCCGCGACCGCCGCTGCGGCGCCGGCGAGGCCGACCCCGGCGACCACGCGTGCCCGGGAGCCGTGGAGCGCCCCCCGTCGCGCTCCGCCGCCCGACGTCACCTCGCGATACATCCAGCGCCCCTCGGGAGAGTCCGCAGTCGGGATGGCTGCGCTCCGGGCGGGGTCGGCCTCTCGGAACAGGGCTTCGATGTCGAACATTGGTCCTCCCTTACAACTCGGTGGCCGGGCTGGGGTCTGGGCGCACCCTGCCGGTGGCTTGTGCGGTCACCAGGCGCGAGCGAAGGCGCCCCGTAGCGCGGTAAAAGCGGATGTCGACCGCATTGACCGAGCAGCCGAGCAGCCGGGCGACTTCGGTCCGATCGAGTTCGTCCCAGATGATCAGCCGGAGCAGCTCCCGATCGCGCGCCCGCAGGTGCGCAAACGCGTCGTCCAGGCGAGATGGGAGCAGGTCGGAAAAGTCGCCCTGGACCCCAGTGGTGACTGGCTCGGTCTCCAGGCGGTGCAGCAGCTGTCGGCGGCGGAGCACTTTCCAGCGGGATCGCTGGACAACCCGGCGTGCTACGCCATAGAGCCAGATCCGATCCTCCGGGGCATCGGGTATGCGGTTGGCGGATCGCCAGGCGGCTGCGAAGACCTCCTGGAGAATGTCGGTGACATCGCTGGGCTCGGCGCGGCGACGCACGTAGGCGTAGATTGCCTCGAAGTGGGTTTCGTATAGGGCGGCGAAGCGCTCGTCCCGCCTTGGCGTGGAGGAGTCGCCCGCCGGTTCGTCCGTCACACTCTCTATATACGCGGTGCCCCCGGGATCTTTCACTTTTCTTTCTGGCGAAGTCCACGGGTGCGGACAATGCGCGCGTCCCGTCTGTCGACGACGATCAGCCGAGTGCGCCGACGTTGTACGCGGCCGTGCCGGTCAATTGGCGACGATCAGACCCCGCTGATGAAATCCGAAGAGCCGTCAATATGGCACTGCATGGCATTGGACTCTGAGCGGCGGGCCACTTGTCCCGATCACTCTACCTCGCCTCTCGCCGTTCTGGACGATGGTGAACCTTTCTATCCAACGACGTGCTCGCGACTATGGCGCGCCTTGGCACTTCAACGGGTCTCCGGTGACGTCGTCATTGCCGGACGGTTTCCAGTGGCGGCCAGTGAGATCCGGGCTCGGCAGAGCTAGCGGGTGTCAGCGCCGCCGCAGGCCGGACCTGGGCGGCTCGGCTAGGGCGCCCAGCACGGTGATCTCCTCGCCCAGACGGGCGCCCTGAAGAAGCTCGAGGTGGTCGCCGCTCCAGAAGCGTCCGGGGTCGTACCAGTTGGCCGGGCGGTTGTCGGCGAGAAGGCCCATGGCCTGATAGGTGCCGGCGACAACCTCGGCGCAGTAGCTGGCCTCGACGTCGGCCGGGCGGCGTATCCGCCCCCGGGCCCAACGGCCGGCCAGGGCGAGCATGGCCGGGAACGGGGTGCCATCCTTACGGGCGATCTCCGTCAGCAGAGCGTCCTCCATCTCCGGGGTCACCTCGGCATGCAGTTGGCGGAGCCAGGCGCTCTGGTGGTAGCGCTCCATCCAGGTGAGTGCCGCCCCCCGCAGGTCGTGCAGCTGCACGCCCCGGTGGTAGGTGCCGCTCCACACGTCAAGTAGCGAGTGGCCCAGTTCGGCGTGCCACATCAGCGGCGGGAGGTCCTCGAGTACGACCGCCATGCCCACATGGTTGACGGGGCTGTTGGTGAAAACTCGGATGGCGTGATCGGCGGCGCTCGGGCCCCGGAACAGCCACAGGTCCCCGGTGCGCGTCAGTTCGACAGCGTCATCCAGGCTGAGCGCCTCAGCCACGGCGCACGAGCTGGAACGACTTTCCGGCCAGGCGGCGCACGCGGCGGAAGCGCTCTGGCTGAGCGGCCGAGAGGCTCACCACCGGGGCGGCATCCGCGATCGCCGCGATGGCCGCGACCCGCTGGTGCAGTCGGATCCGCACGTCGTCGGGCGTGTAAGCCCTGCGTCGACGTTCCGATCGGACGACGGCCACGCCGGTGGCGGCGACACCGGCCAGGCCGGCGAGCCCGACGATCTTCCAGACGGAACGTTTGCTCATCTTCTCGTCATCCTAAAGACGTCACACGAGCCTCCGGGCCACTGGCCGGCCGGGGCCTGAGCGGACGGGCGTCCCACGTGAGGAGCTGCAGCTCCGTGGTTGAGCACGGCCATCCTGTCAGACGGAGAAGCCGTCGACCGTGCCGTGGCACCACCGGCAGTCCTGGACCCCCAAGGAGGCAGCCACCCAGGCGATGTCAGAATGAGTCACAACTCCGTCCCCCACGGCTGGGCCACACAGCCTGATCGCCCGATCTGCGCGCGCGCTGGCGTCAAGACCGCCAGGACCCCTCCGCGCCAGAACGACGGTTATGGCGTCCCTGCGAGGTGGGACGACGCGGATCGAGGTGCTATCCCTTAGTTCGAACGGCCTACGGATCAATTTGTGACGCCATCGTCGATGCTGGCTGATCGCCGGAAGCGGATCGACTCTGGGACCGGATCGCTGACATCGGACTTCAAGGGAGCGACCTCTCGCCACAAATCGCAGTGATGGCACACCCAAGTGCCTCATTTAACACCGCTTCGCGCCACCTGGCTCAGTTCGATGGCCAAGAACCTGGAATGGCTCCAGCCGGGGCAATGACAGTCTCTGGTGC
>PMLV01000289.1 GCA_003160635.1 Acidimicrobiaceae bacterium
GGCGTAGGGATCGGTGTTGGATTGGCCGAGCACAGTTTCGGTTGGGGACTGGCCGCGGGCTTCTCTGTCACTGTCCTCGCCCTCTTTGCGGGACCAGTAGCTACTGGATCCGTCGCAATCGCTTGGACAGGAGGTATTGGGGTGAAGGGATTGCCAACGAACCGGCTCTGGGCTGGGTACAGCCCTATATGGCTAGGACCCGCATGGGAAGCAAGATCCCGGTCGCTATCGAGATCATGGGTGACACGTGCCCAGAGGAAGTCCGTGCTATGTCTGTGCAGGAAATCATCGAGGACACGTGGGCTCCCTTCGTCGGTTCGCTCACTACCTCGCCTCAGACCTTTCTCCATGGCGACGCCCACATTGGCAATACCTACGTCCTTCCGGACAACGACGTTGGTTTTCTCGACTGGCAGGTCGTCCGCCGCGGGAACTGGTCGGTGGACGTCGGCTACTTTTTGCAGGGGGCGCTCACGATCGCGGATCGACGCCAACATGAAAGAGGCATTCTGGAGGAGTACCGCACTACTCTCGATCTGTCTTCTGATGAGCGGCCCAGTTCAGACGAGGTCTTCCTTCGCTACCGGGCTGCGGCCAGCCATGGACTGGCTCTCTGGCTCGCAACCCTGAGTACGCCCGGCTGGCAGACCGAAGCTGTCAGTCTCTCGCTTGCGCAGCGGTACTCCGCGGCGTTCGTTGATCTGGAAACTCGATCTGCCGTGAAAGCCGTTTGCTCCTGATTCGGAGTGCTCAGAGATGGGACTCTGCATCTGCGACTGGACGGAGGTAATCCGAGGTGTGGCCCGAAATGGGCGTGCAGAATGATGACGCCTGCCCCACAACGCCGGGAGGGGGCCATTGTTGCAATGGCACCTGAGGCATCATTTTGAGATGGATGAACAAGGGTGAGCTGGTTCAGTGCCAGTCTTCGCCGTGTCTGCGTCATCGTGGGCCAAGGAGCCGTTGATGCCTGAGATGATGTCTTTCTCCTGCCAGCCGCAGACTGGGATGAGGCCTTCGCCCGAGCACTGGAGATTGGCCGAGGCAGAGAGGAGACCTACATCAACGCCGACGGAGAGGCTGTGGTGTGGCTATTCGCCGAGGTCGTCACCTTGGACGAGGTGCGAGGGAGTCAACTTGACGGACCTGAAGTCTTCTCGTCCGTGACGAGTGTCCCGCCAGCCAGCAAGAAGGCATCCGAGCATGTCTTCAGCCCTGAGAAATCGACGCCGCGATTGACTGGAATCTGAAGGCCAGAGGGTGACCCCGACCGCCGGAACGGGCGTATCTGCGGCCCCAAGATGACAAACACGTATATCGTATTGAAGGTGACCAAATTCGTCTACGCGATCGATAAGCGTTACTTGCCATTGTTGTTGCCCTTCTTGCTGCGACCGACAAAGGATGGTGTCATGGTCACTGATGAAGGCTCTTTCGTGGCGACCTTCGGACTCTTCAAGATCGCTACGCCGCTGGCAAACATCACTGGTGCGCATATCACACGGAACTACCGCTGGTGGACGGCGTTTGGGGTTCGCGCGTCACGTGCTGATGACGGGTTGACCTTTGGAACCAATCGCGACGGAGGTGTGTGCGTTCACTTTGCAGAGAAAGTGTCGTCGGCACTTCGACGAAGCGGCCATTCAGCGCTCACTGTGACCGTGGCCGATTTGGAGGGACTGACGAGGGCGCTCGGCGGGGGAATAGAAGGGCCAGCTGCACCCCCGGCCTGACGGGTCTGAGCACGATTTCAGATCCTCGGACCAAGCGCTTCGTCGATCGGCTGTATTTGCAAAGGCAGGAGCTCACTGTTGGAGCCCCATGTGTCGTCGCGCTGCCTCAGCCTGCCCCAGTCGCCCGGCCGGTGTAGCGGGTTATCGGTACTTTCGAGGGCAGTACGACCAAACCGAAGTTGAGATCGTTGGGTCTGTCTGAGGGGACCGTCGCAGAATGGCTGGTGAGGTAGGCAGTTTGGCCGTCGCGCTGCTGAGACGAGGTGCGACGGAATGCATCGCCATTGTTGGGCGCTCCGTGACGCTCGACTTACCTGACGGCCCGCTGTGAGCGGCGTGAGAGACTCGTTCCGCACCAGCGACCACCGACGAGACGAAGGGCGGGCGGATGGACATCGACCCCGAGGGTGAGCCACCGCACGACGAGCAGGTGGCGCCAGTGACGCCCGAAGCCGCTCCGGTGATAGCCCCGACGACGTTCACCACACCCAAATCACGGAGTGGGCGCCGCTTCATCCCTTTTGCCTTGCTCGGCATCATGACCATCGGGGCTGGCCTCGCCGCCTTCTTCGCCGTGCGCGAGGGCACGACACCGTCAGAGGCGGTGGCGTCCGCCCTGACGAATTCGTTGCAGCTCAAATCTGCCGCCACCACCATGTCAATCGGGATCAAGGAGCCCGGAGGTACGGCGACGATCACCTCCGAAGGGGTGACTAACTTCGATACCGCATCAGCTACACAGGTCGTGCAGATCGTCACCGGCAACGAGCGCATCGGCGAGCGCATCGTCAGCGATGGATCGAAGATCTACGTCCACCTCGACGGGGGCATCATCGCCAAAGTCGTGGCTGGAAAGTCGTGGGTGTCGTTACCAAGTGGGCAATCAGCTGCCAGCAGCGTGACGGGAGGCGGCGGCGCGGGTAACGTCGATGCAATCCTCAGGGTGCTGAGCGCGACCGGTAATGACGTCTCCGATCTGGGCTCCTCGCGGGTGAACGGCGACGACGTGCATCTTTATTCGGTGCACTTGACCCGGTCCCAGATCAACCGGGACATTGCGCAGGAACACCTTCCTCAGTTCATGCGGCAGACCATCGCTCTGGTCCACATTCCCGCCATCACCTACACGCTCGCCATCAACGGGACGAACCAGTTGACGCAGATGAAGGCCACCTTGCATCTTCAGGCGGACGGACAGCAGATCACGGAACATCTCACCGAGGGCTACTCGCGCTACGGCACGAAAGTGACGGTGACGGCGCCTCCCTCATATGAGGTGATTCCGTTCCAAACGTTCCTGCAGATCGCTCAGGAGAAAGGCGTACCCGTCACCATCTGATCGGAGCCGATCGGCCTTGAGGTCCCTCGGTCTGGTGGCGGGAGCATTCCTGGAGACGGAATGGTGAGGATCAACTCGTTGAGACCACTGAACCCACGGAGTGCTACTTCGGACTTCGCATGGACGGGGACCAAGCTCTGCGGTTTGCCGACTGGAGTGACCCGCCTCGATCGTAGCGTTCGATTTTGCACGAGCAGGTCCCCGACCGCCGGGCTGGTGCGCGTAGCAGGCACATCGGGGGCACCGGCCTTAGGTCGCCGATGCCCCGTAAGAGCAAGCAATTCTACTTACCACGCGGCGAAGTTCTCCTATTCCGCTCGAAGTAGGAGCGACGTCCGGGTTCGGGCGGCGGATAGCCCAAGCGGGATCGCGACGAGGGTCGCAAGCATCAGCGCCCCCACGACGACGATGATGATCTGGCCTACGGGCACTGACGGGTAAGGAACCGCGAAGATCTCTCGGGCGAAGAGGGTCCACAGCCTGCGACCGGACACGATTCCGAGCGGCACGCCCACCACGACCCCCACCCTCGCGGCCACTGACGCCTGCAACCCCACGGTGGCGAGCAACTGTCGCCGGGTGAAGCCGAGAGTCTTTAGCAGCGCGAGATCCCTCCGGCGCTGTCGTACCGAAGCAGCGAGGGTCAGGCCGAGCGCAGTCATCGCCCCGGGCGCCAATCCAACGGCTAGCAATGTGGGCGTGGTACCGGTGGAGCGGTAATTCACGATCTCGGCCCGATCGACCGGCTGTAGCCCAAGGTCGCCTTGCCGATCCCGAACCGGAGAGGTAGGCCGGATAGGCAGACTGAGTCCGCCGCGCGCACTAGCGCCTGAGAAGGCGTGACCGTTCATTGTCCCTTGAAGAGCCGTCCGCGCTGGTGTGGGGGTCTACCTACTCGGCACCGACGACTTTGAAGTCCTGGTTCACGAAGATGTGGTGGGGCCAGTTGACGCCGATGTTGTGTACCTCGAACTCGCCGTTGCTCAGCTTCACGACTCGGTCGACGACTCCCCCAGGGTAGGCGGCCAGGGCGGCTTCAGCCGCCTTCGTTGCTGTCGTTCCACTTTGGATCGTTCCCGACCCCTCGGTGTAGCTGGCCGGGATGTCACCGACCTGCTTGGACGTGGTCGGTGAACCCTTTTGGAAAGGAACCACCGTGGCCGCTGTCGAAGCCACAGATCCGCTCCCGGTGGTCTTCACGATGACCTGGGCGGCCTTGATGGTCGTCGCCGGGGTCTGTTGCATCATGATCGTTCATGATGGTGCTCCTCTCTTACTCATGTCGCTAGGGAGAGAGTGCCAGCCGGTTATGTGGGATCGCGGTGGGTGCCCTGTGGCGCCGGTAGGTCTTCGCGCCGAACGATGAGTGTTCCAACGAGCGTAAAGATGCACACCGGCGACATATAGGAGTGCCGGGACGACTCCGCAGCGACCTACACTCCGGTACGCTCTGCTGCTGGTTTTTCGATGAGAGATATACGGACTTCTGACGGCGCTTGCTCCCGTCCGCCGGGAGTGTGGGACTCATCGGTACCCTTGGGGCGTCTGAAAATGCATTAGTACCAACACCATCCACTCCCCTAGAGGTGCCCCCTGGCCACGACTTTCACAGCCGTATCAAATGACATCCATGGCGAGTAGACCATATAGGGTGAAAGCGCGGCCGTGGACCACTGCGACCGCGATCTTGACTGCGGCGCATCACGGCTTCGAGTTGTCCAGTGGGGTTGGACTCGTTCTGCAGCCTGAACTCGGACTCGGGTTTGCAGGTGCACTCTGGGGAACTGGCATCCCGGCGTGGATCCGCCTCGCCGCGAAAGGTGACGACACGAGGTGGGACCCCCTCCTCGCGGCGTGGTCTGGCGCGTCCCTGGCGGGCGTGGTCGTCCATTTCAGCCTTTGGCCCTGGCGGCACAACAAGCTGGGACTACCAGTTCTCACCGAGGCGGAGGGTCTTCCATCCTCAAGTCTTCCTGCTTACAACGCGCTGCTCCATCTCTGGGCAGCGGCCTCCGCCCTTTCGATCATTCGCGAAGTTCGCCCTGGAGCCCGGCGTTGGGCCTTGGTCGGGCTGGCCACTCTGCCGTTATTGCGGCGGTCGGCTCAGCACCACTTCTCGTGGCTGAAACAGGAGGCCTTGACGAATCCGGCGTGGTGGAACCGGGGCGCAACCCTGAGCCACGACGCGGCGACGGCCTCCTCATCGTCGATAGGGGTGCAGGCCCGGTACACGTTGTAAGGCAGGTGACGCCGAGGTACTGCCCGAATTCGACAGACTCGGGATCCACGTGCACAAGCCTCTCCAGGAGCCAAGAGTTACATTTGGCGTGCGGTGAATAGTTCCCAGATTCCGATCTCATCTGCCGGGCCGGAACGACTCTCTGTTCTCGCAGAGGTCTTCGGGCGGGCATTCGTAGACGAACCGATGATGCGCTGGCCGATGGGCGAGACACGTGACCCCACGGAGCAGTTCACACAGTGCTTCGCCTATTTTCTCGAAATCGCGCTCGGACTCGGATTCGTGTCGGAGGCGGGCAGGGCGAACGGAGCTGCTGTCTGGATCCCGCCAGGTCGCTTGGAGGACTGGGCCGGTCACCCGTGGAATCAGCCGCGTATCCACGCCCTCACCGGTGACGGCGGCCACCGCTACGACGCCTTCTGGCGTTGGGTCGACGCCCACGGCCCAAGCGAGAAGCTATGGCAGCTCGACTCGATCGCTGTCGGCCCGACGTGGCAACACCGTGGCTTCGGAGGAGCACTGATCCTGGCGGGCCTCGCACGGGCGCGCTCCGACGGGGTGGGCGCGTTCCTTTCGACTGGTACCGAGCACAACGTGTCCTTCTATGAGAAATACGGCTTTCGTGTCGTCGACAGCGCGCACGCACCTGATGGCGGCCCGCTCATCTGGTTCATGCGCTGGGAACCGTGACGCGAGCCGACGAGATGAGGATCCCCGTTTAACGGTGACCCCAAACGTGGAGCGCGGGATAATCATTCTCATCTGATCCGGGGCGTACGGCGGCTGGTGCTATTCGACGCCTACCGACCAGGCCTACACCCAATCCCGAGCATTGGGCTTTCACAAGATTCAGACGTGGGGCATGTATTCAGTGCATCAGCTCAGACCGGATCAAGTCCGGGGCTCCTGGCGGATGGGATGAGTCCTGACCGTCGAGTCGTGGCCCCTCCGCGGGTAGCCCCTGTCGCTGCCGGACCGGAGCGCGTCTATCGCAGTGACCGGCCCCTCTCTTCAAGCGTCTCCTGAAGGATCCACAGTGCCTTCGGGGCCCATACCGTGGAGCTTCTTCAAGTCAACGACAGGAACGCTGGCCAACTGAGACATATCTGAGTAGCCGGCATGCATGAAGTCCCTTGTAGCTGGCGCGCCGATGCCCTTTGGGAACCCAGGAGCTCGGTCTGCCATGGTGGACGCGTACTGAGATTCAGGTGTCTCCGAACGCCAGGAGTCGGCGACCATCCCGCCTCGTCTTCAGCAGCCAGGGCCCCTACTCGAAGGAGGGTGCCCTACACTCCCGAGTATGAGCACCGTCTCGATAGTCGGGGTTCCGAGTAGCGCCGGCAGCTACGCCGCTGGCCAGGATCAGGCACCAGCCGCCCTGCGGTCGGCCGGGCTCATCGGTGCTCTTGGTGCAGTGGGATTGGAAGTGCATGACGAAGGTGATCTGCCCCTTCAAGTCTGGCGTCCGGATCGCCTGAGTCCCCGGGCGCAAAACGTTGACCAAGTGAGTGAATGCGTCGGGAACTTGATTGCACGCCTTGTCCCGCTGTTGTCCGGCGACCAGACACTGCTCGTCCTGGGCGGGAACTGCACAATTGCGCTGGTGTGGTCGCCGCTCTGCGTCGTGTCGCTGCGGATCCAGTTGGATTGCTGTACGTCGATAGACACTATGACATCAACACGCCCGAGAGTACGACTGACGGAGCGCTTGACTGGATGGGAATGGCTCACGCCCTGGACCTTCCAGGATGCCTCGATGGGCTCACGGACGTGCTCGGTCCCAGACCACTCCTTGAACCCAATCAAGTTGCGTGGTTAGGGGTTGAGGACAGTCCGGCCACCGAGTGGGAGCGACAAGAGGCCCGACGCCTCGGGCTGCACGTGACCTCGAGCGATGACTTTGCACTCAATCCGAACACGTCTGTTGTTGAATCCCTGGGGCACCTCCCAAGTGGACCTTTGGCTGTGCATATCGATGTTGATGTGTTGGACTTTACTGATTCACCACTCGCCGAAAATACGGACGGTCGCAACAGCGGGCCAACGCTGGAACAGGCTGCGATTGCACTTGAGGTCGCAGCCCGAGACGAGCGCTTTCGGGCCATGTCGATCGGAGAGCTCAATCCGACCCGAAGCGCGGGGGATCCAGATGCGATTCCCCGTTTCATCGCCGCCGTTGCGAGAATCATGGCCTGTGCACGTCATTAGTCGGCCAGGGTGACTGGCGGGCTGATGGGACGGTTCGGCACCACGCAAGCATCTGCGACGATGGGCTCAGCGACCTGCCCAGCATCGCTGTGTTTGCTCGCACGAACGTAAACGATGGGAGAGCGGCATGGCCGAACCAGTTCCAGTGACCGAGCTGAGCGCATTCAGCAGCTCGAATGCGACACCGACCGAGTGGTCCAAGGCTCGGGATGAGCTGGCGGGCGCTGAAGTGTATTGGTTTTCGACCGTTCGACCTGACGGCCGCCCGCATGTCACGCCCCTGTTGGCAATCTGGCTCGAAGGGGCCCTGTACTTCTGTACTGGACCAGACGAACGCAAAGCGAAGAACCTCTTGGCAAACGGTCATTGCGTCCTTACGACGGGGCATAGCACCCTCGACGGTCTTGATCTCGTGATTGAAGGAACGGCCGAAGGCGTGAGCGACCATGCCGAGCTTGGACGTGTCGCCAACACCTACGAGTCGAAGTACGGACCGCATTTCGTCGCACCAGATGGAACGTGGTCCGGTCTGGGGGACGCCATCCGGCGAGCAGAGGCTCGGGTCTATCGCGTCGCACCGAAAACCGGCTTTGGATTTGGCAAAGGAGGAAGGTTCAGCCAAACACGCTGGAGCTTCTAGGTTCCCCATGCCCTCGTTCGCGGGAGGGAGGGTACGTCTCACCTCACGTCATCTTGCATGAGATACCAGTTCAGCCCTCGTCAGGACCGGTTCCACGAACGAGTCCGTCCCACGACCAGCGGGGGATTCTGAGTCCATCCGGTACGTCCTCTTCGGATTGGTGGTAGCGGGACATCGTGGTCGTGGTTGCCCACTCGAAGTAGTTGTGTAAGACCTGTCTGAGTCGATCATCGGCAGCGAGTCCCACATCCACGAGGGCTTCATCGAAGCAGTCGATCGCCCGTCGGTCCATTTCCTCGTGCGGCCCGTTCCCGCTGTGCATCCGGACAACCGCGCTCTCGTTCCCGTACAGATCCGAATACCGGGTGGGAGCGCCGAGCGCCTCCGCCCAATAGGCAGCCAGTCGCTCGGTGTGCTCTCAATGGAGATCGGGTACCGACGCTTCAGCCGCGTATCGGCGCGAGCTAATGGCGAGCCTCGGCATCCCGCTCGATGTGTCGGGGATCGGGCCAGACCAGCGCGGGCCATTGATTCCATCGGTCGACGAGCGAATCGGGGAGGATCACTTCAGTCGCGCCGGGGTCAGAAATCTCCTCTTCATGACAAGCAGGTTCATTCGTTTCTGGCGACCTCGGGTCCGGTGATCCGGTTCAGGATCGGGAAGGTCGAGGCGATGATCGCGAGTGAAGCAGCGAGTCCACCGAGGACGGTTGCCCAATACGCGATCCCCGGGATTCGAAACGCGATGTCGACCTGGGATCTGAGGAAGAGCGCAGCGGCGACCAGACCGACCACGATCGACACCGCGGCCACGAGGAGGAGTGGTAGCGCGCTCTCCAGCGTGATGACGCGGCGCAGGACGCCGGTGGGGACGCCAGTGAGCCTGAGCAGGCTGAAGGGCCGCCTGCGTTCGTTCAGCCCGGCGGCGATGTTGACGGCAAGGCTGCAGGCGGCGATGATCAAGCTCGCGACGACAATCACGTCGGTCATGTCCTGGATCATTGTGAGGAGGCGTGCGGTCGACGGATCGAACGCCTCAACTCCGACCGGAGTGCCCTGGAAGGGAAAGGCCCGTTCGAGCACAGTCCGTGCCCGTTCATTGGCACTCGACGATCCGTTTGTCGCGACGACAATTGCGTCGACGGGGAGTCTCGCAACTTCCGCCGCCGACAGGTGCGCGGACGGCCAGACCGTCGACGACGCGTGCGAGTTGTGCCCAAGGAGGTTCGAGAGGAAGTAGCCGATTGTCGCCACCGTCGCTCCCGGAGCGCACGTGCCGATCGCAGGCGTCTTTGCCAGCTGGGTGCACGCGACGACCCCGAACGAGTTCATCTGCTGAGCTTGGGATGGGCTCTGGTGGACTACCGTCACACTGCGCACTCCGGGCGTCGTGCGGAGCTCAGCAAGCACCCGGCCTGGGACGGAAGGAACCTGGGCGGAGGCAGGACAATTCGTCGTCGAGAAGCTGCAGAACGGGTCGGCAAGGGTGCCTTTCCCCGTGCTTCCTCCGCCGGAGCTGCTGGCGGCGGCGATGGAGCTGAGCGCGCCGATCGTGGCGCTCGTGACGAAGAGGGCGATCACGAGCCCACTGATGAAGCGGAAGGACGCCTTGGGATTGTCGAGGAGACGGCGGCCGGCGATGAGCGTGGCGGGGCGACGGGCCCGCTTCGTCATGACTCGAGAACCAGCGGTCGTGAACCATGGTCCAGCGAGAACCAGCCCCACGACAAGGAGCACGAAGCCCACGAGCAGCTCAAGAAGCTGGCCGCCATTGCTGCCGGGCTTGCCGGCGGCGTCGAAGTACGCGAGCACTGAGATTCCCGCAAGTAGCGGGATGACCCGGGCGATCCGCGGTGGGCGGGACGACACTCGCTGCTTCACGCCGAGCGGCGAGATCTGGACCCTGCGAAGCGCGAGGCGCGCCGACACGACCGCGGCGACCGGGACACCGGTCACGGCGAGCACGATGTCGATCCAGTGCAGCGAGAGGTCACCTTGGGCGAACGGCACTCCGACGAAGGGGACGTGGGAGAGCAGCGGTCGGAAGACGAAGAAGAGTGCGAAGCCGACTGCGACGCCTGCGAACGCCGCGACCACTGCCTCCACGGCGGAGACCACAGAAATCTGACGCGGCGTAGCGCCGACGAGCCGCATGGCGGCGAAGCGCTCCTCGCGCCGCGCGGCCGACAGCCGGCTCGCGGTCGCGATCAAGATCAGCACCGGCAGCAAGAGCGCCACGGCACCGCCGGCCAGAATGTACTGCAGAACGGGTCCACTCCCGGTGGTGTTCTGGCAGGCGAAGCAGCTGGCCGGCGTGCGTTGGATGGCTCCCACTTCGACCGCACCAGGTGCCTGCGAGAGCTGGCGCGCGGTATGGCCGATGACGATGATCAGCGAGTTCGGGGACGGCAGTGCCGCTGCACCGATGGTCCCAATTTGGTGCCCGGGATAGCGGTCACGAAGCTCGTTCGCCGGTTGGGACGTAAGGAGCGTCGTCAGGGCAGGGGAGGCGTAGTACTCACCCGGTCCCGGTAGGTGCGGAATCCCCGGCGGGACCGGAGCGTTCTTTCCGGCGGCGGCGAGATCGATCTGGTCGATTGCCTGGTTGCCGAACTCGTCGGTGCCCGACAGCCACCACAGCCGGTCGGATGGCGAGGACGGTCCTGACGCTTGCGCCGAGGTGTCGAGCCACGCACCGCGGTCGGTCTGGGCGTGCAGCCCGTTGACTCCGGCCAGGGAGGTCAGCAGCAGGCCGACGCCGAGGGCGACGGCCGCCGCGGTGACCAGGACGTGGAGCGCGGCTTCACGTCCGCTTCCGAGCGTCAGGCGGAGTCCGAGGCGGATCATCGATCGAGGGGATCGCCCACGAGCGAACTCACGACGCCGTCGCGCACGACGACTTCTCGATCGGCATACGCGGCGACCCGCGGCTCATGGGTCACGAGGACGACCGTGGTTCCATCCTGGTGTGCCGCGGTCACCATCAGCTCCATCACGAGCTCACCCGTCAACGAGTCGAGCGATCCGGTGGGCTCATCGGCGAAGAGCACCTTTGGGTGCCCGACGAGGCCGCGCGCCAGGGCAACCCGCTGGGCCTGCCCGCCCGAAAGCTCCCCTGAGCGTCGCCGCTCGAGACCGTCGATCCCGAGACGCTCGAACCACTCCCGGGCGCGGCGCAGGGCATCGCTGCGGCGCAGGCCGCCGAGCAGGAGCGGCAGGGCGACGTTCTCCTCCGCGGTCAGTTCGGGGACGAGCTGGCCGAACTGGAAGACGAAGCCGAAGGCGTCTCGTCGCAGGGCGCTGCGCTCGTTCTCACCCAGGGTGTCGACGCGCTGACCCGAAAAACGGATCTCTCCGTGCTCCGGTACGAGAATGCCCGCCAGGCAGTGCAAGAGCGTCGACTTGCCCGACCCGCTCGGGCCCATGACGGCGAGGATCTCCCCCTCACGGATCGAGAGGATTGCCCCTCTGAGGGCCGGCGTCTTACCGAAGTCGTAGAAGACGTCGCGTGCCTCGAGGACACAGCGGCTGGGCGCTTCGAGCGCCACCGCACTGGTCGCCCTCATGGGCACACCACGTCGGCCAAGGCCGGCAGCCGGGCCGCCGTCATGTCGATCCAGCGCAGATCGGCCTCGAGGTGGAAGAGGCCATGGTCGGCCAACAAGGTGTCGACGAAATCGCCCTTGCGCTTGAGGGCGGTCAGCTCGCGCATCCGGTGCAGATGGGCGGCCCGTTGGGTGTCGAGGTAGCGCTCGGCGGAGCGGCCCAGCATGAGGGCGAAGACCACCTTGACGAACAGGTCGCTCTGGAGGTGGGGGGCGGGCTCGATGGGCTGGCTCAGCCACGTCTCGAATTCGAGCTTCCCGCCGTCGGTGATGGCGTAGAGCTTTCGATCCGGTCCCCCTCCGGGCTCCACCTCACCGGGCGCGACCTTGCCGTCACGGGTCAGGCGGGCCAGGGTGGCATAGACCTGGCCGAACTGCAGCGGTTTGTCCCGGCCGAAGTAGGCGTCGTAGTCGCGTTTGAGGTCATAGCCATAGCTCGGTTCACGCTCGAGCAGGCCGAGTAGGGCAAGGGGAACGCTCATACCCCAACACTACACTGAGTCTATAGTCTGCGTCAATAGAGGGTCACGTGGCCTCACTGGCTCGCGCTCGTCCAATCGGCGGCCTGTCCCAATACGTGCACCACGGTCTCTGGCGACTGCCCAAGGTGCCGTACCGCCTCAGGCCCTGCGGCTCGGCGTTCATAGTGACGAGGGGAGTGAGCCGAACTCCGACCGGAGATTGGTTTGGCTCGCCTATCAGGCGCCGACGCGCGAAGGTCTCCACTCCAAGTGGACGGTCGGGCGGGTTATTGCAGCAAATCAACTACCCCAAGGGATCGAGCGGCGCGGACTCGATCTTCTTAGCGGGTGCGGTGGACGGGCACGTTGGAGTAACCCGCCACGTTGGACATCTGCACCCGGGCCAAACCGGCCTCGTCCACCTCGTAGTGCGGCCACCGCGTGGCCAGCTCCTCAATGGCGATCCGGCTCTCCATGCGCGCCAAGGCCGCCCCCAGGCAGCTGTGAATGCCGTAACCCAGGCCTAAGGCCAAGGTCGGGGTCCGTTCGATGTTGAAGACGTCGGGCTCGTCGTAGAACCGCTCGTCGCGGGTGGCCGATCCGGTGATCAAAATGGTCGGAAAACCGGCGGGGACGGTGACGCCGCTCCACGTCGACTCGCGTACCGAGTACCGCCCCTGGTATTGCGACGGTGGGTAGTAGCGGAGGATCTCCTCGGCGGCGGCGGGCGCCTTCCCCGGGTCATCGATGAGCTTCTTGTACTGATCGGGGTGCTTGTGGAAGAGGTAGGCCGCGTTGCCCACGAGCTTGGTCACGGTTTCCGCACCCGCACCCCCCAGGAGGCTGGCGAATCCTGCGATCTCCTGGTCGTCGAGTCGGGTCATCTCGCCGTCGCCGCGATCGACTTCGACCTGGATCAGCCGGCTCATCATGTCGTCGGTGGGGTTCTTGCGCTTTTCCGCGACCAGTTCCATCCAGTAGATGCCGCTCTCCGTCTGCGCCTGTATCCCCTCGGGCGTGGGGTCCATCTGGCCCGGCTCGCGGTGGAGGCCGACGTCGAGCCAGTGCCGGATCTGCTGGCGCTCGCTCGCCGGGACGCCCAGCATGCGTGAGATGATCTCGACCGGGAAGGGGCCACTGAAGTCCGCGACGGCGTCGAAGGAGTCTTTGTCATCGAACTCGCCCAGGAAGGACACGATGACTTCGCGCACCATGGGCTCGAGTGCGCTCACCGCACGCGGGGTGAACACGCGGGAGACGAGGGCGCGGAAGCGGTCGTGCTCGGGCGGGTCCATCATGATGATGGAGTGGTACATCCGGATCACGGCCTCGTCCGTATTGAGCGTTGAGAGGTCGACGCCATGGGCCGAGGAGAAGGTCTGCCAATCCTTGTGGGCCGCGCAGACATCCTCGTAGCGGAACAGCGCCCAGAATCCGTACTTCTCATTGAAGTAGACCGGCGCATGGTCGCGCATGCGCCGGTACAGGTCGTAGGGACCGTTGAAATACTCATCCGAGAACGGATCGAATTCGAGCGGTGTCTCGCTCAGTATGGTGTCAGTCATGGGCTCCCCCGTGGTGTGCTCGCGGCTCTGACCCAGATCGTATCGGCCGCCGCGGGCGCGGTCGGGGTAGGGGCCGCGGATCAGCCGGCAAGGGTGGGAGGGTCGGGCATGACGTGGACCTCTTCCACGCGGGCGCCGCTGGCCAGGACCCGGACGATCTGGTCCGCCATGTCCTCGGTGGCCATGGCGAGCCCGGCCGGGTAGCCCTCGGCGGACCAGCGGCCGAACATCGCGACGGCGAGCTCTGGATCCCACTCGTTGGCGAACTCGCTCACGGTGGGGCCCACCACGAAGGTGGTGACGCGCAGCCACGGATACTCATTTCGCAGGCCGCGGGCAAATTCGTGCAGGGCTGCCTTCGACGTGGCGTAGGCCACCAGGCCCGGGTACGGCCGGCCCACCGACGACGAGCCCAAGAAGAGGATCCTTCCCGAGGACGCCTCGAGGTGCGGCAAGGCCGCCCGGCTGATCATGGCCGCACCGATGACGTTGGTCTCGACCAACTCACGCCAGACGTCGCCGTCCGCGTCCGCCAACCTGAAGAGAGGGGACATGCCGGTGGCGTAGACCACGGCGTCGAGACCGCCGAACCTCGTCGCGGCCTCCGTGACGGCGTGGGCGCACTGCTCGTCGTCGCGCACGTCCAGGGGAAAGGCGAACGAACGTCCACCTGCGGCGGTGACGGCCTCCTCAAGCCGGTCGGCCCTGCGGGCGGCGAATGAAACCGAGGCCCCGGCCTGCGCAGCCTGGACCCCAACCGAGCGCCCGATGCCCGACGATGCGCCCACCACCAGGATGCGGTACCCCTCCAGCATCGCCATTCTCGGCCCCCCTGATCTTTCACCGTCCGGCCACGGTATGTCGCCGGCGCCGCATGGTAGCGGGTGTCTCACACCACGAGCCTCTAGCCGAGGGCGGTGATCATCGCCTCCAGCTGCTCGATGTAGTGGTCCCTCGAGTGATGGATGAGACGCAGTTGGATCGTCGTCGCCCCGGCCTGGACCAGCCGACCGATGATGTGGCGGGCCCCGTCGGGATCGACCAGCGGATCGGCCGGCCGGTTGTTCGTCAGCACGAGATCGAGTGGGTGGGTCCGTGCTGACCAGGCCGGCGTCTCCCGGGCTTTGGCGATGAACGCCCCCATGTCATCGGCACCGAGCCCGAAGGGGACCCACCCGTCGCCGAGCTCGACCGCCCGCCGCAGCGACCGCTGCGTGCGGCCGCCGATCCACAGCGGTACCCGCTCTTGTCGCGCACAGGGGTCGACCACTACGTCGGAGTACGCGTAGAACGGGCCGTCGTACTCCGGTCGCAGGGTGGAGAGAGAGGTCCGGAGCGCGCGGAGTGCGTCATCGCCACGAGCGCCGCGGTCCTCGAAGGGGGCGCCGAGAAGGTCGAACTCCTCCTTCAACGAGCCGACGCCGAGCCCCAGGGTCACACGACCGCCGGTCACCTGGTCGAGCGTGCCGTAGCGCTTGGCGATCTCGAGAGGGTGGTGGTAGCCGAGGACGAGGACGTTGGTGGCAAACCGGACCCGGGTCGTCACGGCGCCCAGGTAGCCGAACGTGGCCAGCGGATCCCAGTAGCGGCTGCCGCGCACCGCGCCCACCTCGGTCGGGATGATCACGTGCTCGCTGCAGCTGACGTGGGAGTAGCCAAGGCGGTCGGCCGCCTTCGCCACCTCGGCCACGTCCTCGATGGTGCCGTTGACCTCCCACGATGCGTGGTTGTCGGGGAGCATCGTGAGCACGGGTGTCGTGACACCGATGCGCAACGGCTTTCCTTCGAACGAGACGGTCGCCGGCCCCAGTGTGTCGCCAGCTGCCTCTGATGCTGCTGCCACCATGCCTCCCCGCGCCGAAGCCGAATGTCGAACGGGCCGAAGTTAGCACTGCCTCTGGTGAGCGTCCCCTGTCGGCCGGTCGCGCAATGGAGCGCCGAGGTCGAGCTTCGCCCCCCTGGGGGCCCCCGGTAGTGTGTGCAACCCGATGAAGCTCCGAGCCACCTACCAGGCCCCAGACACCAGGCGTTATCGCGCCCCGGGTGGTTCCTGGGACGTCCCGGTGCTCGACGTCGTCATGCGCCAGCGGTCACCCGAGGCGGGCGCGGTGCTGGTCGACGGGGAGCGGCGCTTCAGCGGCCGCGAGCTCGACGAGATGGTGGCCGGTTTGGCCGGTGGGCTGCGCAGCATGGGAGTGCGGCGAGGCGACGTGGTGTCGTGGCAGATGCCGAACTGGTGGGAAGCGCTGGTTCTCTACCGCGCCTGCTGGCGCTGTGGGGCCTTGGCTGCCCCCTTACACCACCAGTTCGGAGCGGCCGAGGTCGAGTACATGGTCGATCTCCTCGAACCGGTCGTGACGTTCTCATCGCCGACGTTGCCCCTGATCGAGCGCGAGGGCACCATCGGCCTGCGGACCGAAGATCTCAGGTTCGAAGAGCTGCTGGCCGGCACGCCCGTGCGGAGCAGTCCCAACCGGCCTTCTGACCTGGCGGTCGTCCTCTTCACGTCGGGCTCGACGGGGCGTCCCAAGGCGGTGCTGCATACGCACCGGGGACTGGCCTACAAGTCCCGCGTCATGATGGGGGTGCACGGGCTCGCCGAAGCGGACGCCGTGCTCATGCCGGCGCCGATGGCCCATGTCTCGGGGCTGCTCAACGCCGTGCTGCTCCCGGGGGCGGCGGCCATGCGGACGGTGCTGATGGAGCGCTGGGACGTGCAGCGGGGATTGAGCCTCATCGAGAAGGAGGGCGTCAGCTACATGATCGGCCCTCCGACCATCTTCATGGCCATGATGGAGCATCCGACGTTCACGCCGTCCAAGGTGGCCAGCATGCGGGTCATCTCGAGCGGGATGATGGGGGTGACGCCCGAGTTCATCGAGGCGGCGCAGGCCGGTTTCGGGGCCATCGTCAAGCGCAGCTACGGGTCAACTGAAGCACCGACGGTTTCGACCTGTGTCAACACCGATCCTCCGGAGCGTTGCCGTGACACCGACGGCCAGGCGGTGGGCGACGCGGTCATACGCATCGCCGACCCGACCACGGGCAGATGGCGCCGGGCGGGGCATGAGGGCGAGGTGTGGATTCGGGGCCCGGAGCTCTTCGCCGGCTACTCCGATCCGGAGGAGACCGCAGCGTCGATGCACCGAGGTTGGTTCCGCAGTGGCGACCTCGGGGTCATGGACGACGAAGGGTGGTTGGTCATCACAGGCCGCATCAAGGAGTTGATCATCCGGGGCGGGGAGAACATCTCCTCTTCGGAGGTGGAGCGGGCCCTCGAGCTCCACCCGGGCATCAAGAACGCCGTCGTGGTCGGGCGTCCCGACGAGCGCCTGGGGGAGAGGGTCGTGGCCTTCATCGTGGGGTCGGCCGACATCGACGCGGCCGAGTGCGGGCGCTGGTTCGCCGAGCACGGAGTGGCCCGGTTCAAGACGCCCGAGCTCGTCGTGCACATCGATGAGGTACCGCTCCTGGCCGCGGGGAAGCCGGACCGGACGACGCTCAAGGAGCGGGCGGCGGCATTGAGCGTGGACATCTGATGCCCGTGCCGACCGGTGAACCCCGCGCAACGGCGGCGGCTGCGTCCGGGCGGTCCGGGCGGGGGGCTGCCGCCGGGGCTGGAAGGATGGTGCCGTGGACCTTGCACTGACGGTCGAGGAGGAGGCGTTCCGCGACGAGGTTCGGCACTGGCTCGAGGCCAATGTCGAATTGCCGGCAGCCTTCCGCACCCTGGAAGAGGAGTTCGAGTGGGGGCGCACGTGGCAGGCGCGTCTCGCGAAGGACCGCTGGGTGGGCATCCACTGGCCCGAGATCTACGGCGGGCGCGGGGCCACACCGGTGGAGGTCGCCATCTTCAACATGGAATATGCCCGTTCCCGTGCCCCCCAGCCGGTGAATCGCAACGGGATCAACCACTGCGGGCCGACGATCCTGGCCCACGGCACGGACGAGCAGAAGGCGCGCTGGATCCCGCGCATCCTGAGCGCGGAGGAGATCTGGTGCCAGCTCTTCAGCGAGCCCGGAGCCGGATCCGACTTGGCTTCGCTCACGACCAGGGCCATGGCCACCGAGGGCGGCTGGGTGCTCCAAGGCCAAAAGGTGTGGACCAGCTATGCCCAGTTCTCCCGGTGGGGCATCGCGCTGGTGCGGACCGACCCCGACGCCCCGAAGCACAAGGGCCTCTCGTATCTCGTCGTGGACATGAACTCACCGGGTATCGACATTCGCCCGTTGGTCACGATCACCGGGGAGGCCGAATTCAACGAGGTGTACTTCGACGAGGTCTTCGTCCCTTCGGACTGTCTTGTCGGGGGACTGAACCAGGGTTGGGCGGTGGCCAACACGACCTTGGCCCACGAGCGCGGCACGACCTTCCCGTTCAAAGAGCAGGTCGTGCACGAGGTCTACCTGAACGAGCTGTACGCACTGGCTGCGGAGCTCGGCACGCTCGACGACCTAGAAGTCTCCGACGCCCTGGCCGAGGCCGCGGTCAAGCTGCGCGTGCTCAAGCTGCACAACTGGCGTACGTTGACGCGGCTGACCCACGGCGAGGAGCCGGGTCCCGAATCCAGCGTGGTCAAGCTCACGTGGGCCGACATGACCCAAACCCTGTCCGATGCCGCACTCCTGGTGCTCGGTGCGAGCGCACCCCTGTGGGGTGACGCGACGGACAACCCGGTCGCAGGCAAGTGGCAACGGCAGTGGTTGTGGTCCAAGGCGGCCACCATCGCCGGAGGGACCTCGGAAATTCAGCGCACCATCATCGGGGATCGGATCCTGGGGTTGCCCCGCTGAGGGTTCGCCGATTCGGGGTGGCGGCTCAAAGGGCTAGGTGGCTCCCTCGAGCACGGCGAGGATCTCATCGCCCCAGCGCTCCAGGCGGATCTGGCCCATGCCACGGCAGTTGGCCAACTCGGCCAGCGTGGACGGATGGCGTGCCGCGATCCCGGCCAGCTCGGCGTCCTTCAAGATGACGTAGGCCGGGACTGCATCCTGGCTCGCCATTGCCGACCTCCAGGCCCGTAGGGCCTTCTCGGCCTCGGCCGCATCGGCTCCGTCCCCCGTCGCGGCCGCGGCCCGACCGGTCGCGGCCCCCGGAGCGACCAGCGTGACGCTGTGACCGTCGACCCGAACGTCGGATCCGAACGCCACGCGGAGCCTGACGGCACCCATGGAAAGGATCGCCGCATCGTCGGTGATGTCGACGATGGTGCCGAGGCTGCCCCTGTCCTCTACGACGAGGCCACGCGTCGCCTCCACGGCGGGCAGCCGGACTTCGGGGAACACGCCGGGGTTCCGAGTCCGCTTCTGTTTCCCACTTCGCCCAGTTCCTTGAGCCCGCCCGTCGCTGCGCGCGCCGTTGGGAGCGCTGCTGGTGCGCGCGCCGTTGGGAGGACGGCGACCAGCGGCACCTCCATGCCGTGCCTCGCCGGCGGATCGGGGGGTCGGACGCACCCGGGAGCCGTCGAGCTCGGCCAGGAAGATGGAGGGTGCATCGGAGTCGGCCAGCGCGACCACCTGGGTGCGGGCCCGGGTGAGCGCAACGTGGAAGACCCGCCGCTCGCCCTCCTCGTCGTTTCCGAGCCGATGCGGGAAGAGCCCCCTCGATACATCGAAGATGACGACGTGGTCCCATTCGCGCCCTTTTATGCGATGGATCGTGGACAGCAGCACGAGCGGCCCTGCGACCGCACTTCGGCTCAGCACCTGGCGAAGCCAGGTTTCGAAGGTGGAGACCTCCGGGTGCAGGGCTGCGACCGATTCGAGGGCGGCCAGGTCGTCCGTGTGGGTGGACCGGTCCGCTTCGCTGCGGGAGGAGTCGAGGACGTCCATGGTGTCACCGAGCCCGACGTCGACCCGGATGGCCTTGAGCGCGGCAGCCGAAGAGGTGCGGCAACCTCGCACCACCGCGTCGAGGTCGCTGGCATAGATACCCAGTTTGGGGACGTCGCGGCCCGAGAGCCGGCCGGCGAGTCGCCGGATATCCGTGATCGACGTGGTCGGGCGGCTCGTGAGCATGTCGACGACCTTCGGAGCGATGCCCCGGGAGGGACGACGGATCGTCTCGAGGATGTCCTCGCGCCTGATGTTCTGCGGATCTGACCCGATGCGCAGGTAGGCGAACGCCGTGCGGATGCCGGTTCGCTGGAGCACCGCGGCGGAAAGGGGAGTGGTGCACGGCAGTCCCGCCTCCATGCACGCCACCTGTACGGGCAGGAGGGCGGAGTTGACGCGGGCCAGGACGGCGATCTCGCCAGGCTCGACCCCCCCTTCCCGCCAGGACGAGATGGTGGAGACGGCGAGGCGGGCCAAGGTGTCCGCCGGGGCCGTGAGCACGGCCACCGGTCCGCATCCGGCCAAAGGTCCTTCAAAGGGGGTCGGCGCATCGAGACGTCCCCGCGGCGCCTGAATCTCCTTGTCGATACGGCGCGAGGTGTAGGAGAGCACGTGGCGCGCGGCCCCGATGACGGCGGGCGGGCACCTGTAGTTCACGGTGAGGGCGTGCGCGGCGGCCGAGGGGAAATAGTTTGAGAAATTGATCAGGAACTCGGGCGTGGCCCCCGCGTAGCCGTAGATGACCTGATCGTCGTCGCCTACCCCGAAGCAGTCGTAGGTCGGTGCAGCCAAGAGCCGGATGAGCAGCAGGTGTGCCGGGTTCAGATCCTGGAATTCGTCCACGAGGAGGTAGCGGCACGTGGCCTGGGCCGCAGCGCGTGCCTCGGGATCGGTCAGGAGGATCTCGAGCGCCCGATAGATCTGCTCATCGAAGTCAACCGCACCCGCGTCGGCCAACGCCGCCCGGTACGGGCCGAATCCCTCGGCGATGCCGACCGCGTCCGGGATCGCTTCTTCGACCAGTTCCGGGGCCGTCAGGCCGAGCCGGATGGCGGAGAGAGCTTCGATATAAGGCGCCACCGTGTCGGTGTTGGCCTGGCGCCGGATCTCGATGTGGCGTTGCAGCAGGTCCCGCACCGCCGGCTCTTCGAGGACCCGAAGTCGTCCGGCCTGCCCGAACTCGTTGCAGATCCACAGTCCGAGGCTGTTGAGCGTGCGGATGTTGAGTGCCGGCGCACCATCGATATCGGCGCACCGCAGCCGCAGCTCTCCCGCCGCCTTGTTGTTGTAGGCCAATGCCGTGAGGGTTCCGGGATGTGCGCCGCAGTTAGCGATGAGATGGCGCAGGCGTTCGGTGAGCACCCGGGTCTTGCCCGAGCCCGCCGGTGCGATGACACGAGCCGGGCCGGAGAGGTGGCCGACGGCAGCCAGCTGGTCGGGAGCGAGGTCGGCGTCCGAACGCCGATGGCCTGCGGGACGCAGCCGGCCGGTCTCGGCATTCCAACGATGCACCACCCCGATCCCCGAGGCGAGCTGCGGTGGTTGGGGCGGTCCGCCATCGACGAAAAGCGGTGTCCCGTCTCTGAGCACGATGTCTGCACCTTCCCCCTCGCACACCCCCTCGTCGGCGAAGCGGCGGGCGGCTTTGCGTCCGTGCCACCAGATCGGCTCGCCACTCCGGGCGTCGTAGTTATTGGCCCAGACCAGGAACTGCAGGCGCTCGCGGGTGAACTCGAAGTCGGGTCTGTGCTCGTAGACAGGGCGGGTGCTGCATTCCGGCGCCCGGAGGAGCGCCGGGTCCGCCCCCAATTCGACCAGGACCGGTTGCCGGTCGAACCAGTAGCCGTGGAGCTCTTCCACGACCGGGCCAGGGTCGTCGAGCGAAGCGTCTCCGATGACGATGCGCGGGCAGGACTCCCACCCGCCGGGTGCGTCCATACCCGGAAGGACCACGACGCCGCGGCCCAGCTGGACCGGTGGCTTCGAGGTCATAAGGCATGGTACCGATCGGTAGTATCTCGCCCGAACAGCCCGTCGCGGCTGTGACGCGAGGAGGGGTGCTCGGCCTGTGCCCCCTTACGAGCGGACCTCGACCTCTGCGTCCGCCATCATCGGTTGCTTGAACCAACGCTCCGGCGTGTCCTCGATGAAGGCCAACATGTTGGGCATACCGAGGAACGAACTCTCGATCCGAGAGACCGTCACGACGGAGCCCGCTTGGGTGCGCACAGCGTCGCCGGCGCGGACTTCGTCTGCTTTTACCTTCTTCCAGGATTCCGACATGATGAAGCGCGCTCTCCCTTGTTCGATTGGTGATTGCGACGTGTGATGCGACGGCGTTTGCTCAGCGCAGGCAGAGCTCAGCTGGGCAGGACGGCTTCGAGCGCTCCGACAAGCTCTTCAGCATCGGGCGTAACGGTGGGCCGAAAACGTGCAACGACGTCCCCCGCCGGGGAGACCAGGAACTTCTCGAAGTTCCACTGGATGTCGCCCGCCTCGCCGGCGGCATCGGGCTTGGTCGTCAGCTCGCCGTAGAGCGGGTGGCGCTTCTGACCGTTGACATCGACCTTCTCGGTGATGGGGAAGGTCACGCCGTAGTTCGTGGAGCAGAACGTCGAGATCTCCTCGGCCGTACCAGGCTCTTGGCCGCCGAACTGATTGCACGGCACCCCCAGGACGGTGAAGCCGCGGTCGGCGTAGGTCTTCTGGAGCTCCTCGAGCCCGGTGTACTGCGGCGTCAGACCGCACTTTGAGGCGACGTTCACGACCAGGACGGCCTTTCCCTTTAGCCCTTCCAGATCGAACGGCTTTCCCTCGAGTGTGGCAATTGGGTGTGTATATATCGACATGGGCCAACCCTAGCGTGGCCTCTGGACTTTGCGTCGGGGCGCGGGCGGGGTGCGTGGCGGGGCTCGGTCGGACGGCGGGGCCCGACCCGATCCCACTCCCGCCAAGCGGTCCTGACCGCGCTGCGGCCGATCGGTGCGACGGAACTACTGTCTGGCTGGCGCGGCGCGCGTCGTGTCGCCGTCGCCGTCACTGTCGACGGAAACGTAAAGGGGAGGATGGAACGGTGGTCGATTACTCAGAGCTCCATGTCACGCGCACAACAACGGTGGCCGCGCCGCCCGAGACGGTCTTCGGCATCATCGCAGACGTCACCCGTATCGGCGAGCTGAGCCCTATCTGCAAGGCGGCGTGGTGGGACGAGGGAGCCGAGCCGGACCAAGGATCGGCTCCGCTCGAGGGCTCCTGGTTCACCGGCCGCAACGAAATGCCGGGGCGTGACCCGTGGGAACGCCGTTGCGAGATCGTTCTCGTTGAACCGGGGAGAGCGCTCGGCTGGGTGGCGGGGGGCCGCGACGAGGGTGTGGCCGAATGGACCTATCGTTTCCGGCCCGTGGGCGATGGCACGGAAGTCGAGGAGTCCTGGCGCATCATCCGTGACGACGAACGCATCACCGGTCTCGGTGACGATGCCCTGAAAGGGCTCATGACGATGACAGAGACGGGGATCGAGACGACACTCTCCAATTTGAAGAAGGTCGCCGAGTCGTAGCGCCACCATTACCCGAGGGGACTGTTGGCCCTAGGCGGGGACGATGAGAGAGTCCACGCTGATGCGATGGGTCACTTACAAATGGTCGCGGCCCGATGGCAGGAGAGCACCTACCTGTCTTTGGTGCGCTTCGTCGGTGGCCTGCTGCTCGTGCTGGCCGGTGTGTGGGTCGTGGTGGCCGGGTCGTTGTTCCACCGGCTATGGCTGGACAGTATCGGCGTCGCCATGCTGGTCCTCGGCGGCTACCTCTCACGCCTCGGATTGAAAGGCGCACGCGCACGCCCCCGTCGCCATCGCATGTCACGTTCCTGAGCCGCCTCACCGCTCCGGCGACCGGACGTCTCGTGGGGGGGACCGGGTGCAGATAGAGTCGCCGCATGGCCCGCCTCAACGTCGAGGGTGACGAATTGGTGCTCAATCTGTCCGGCTTGGAGAAGGTTGAGGGATTTCACGGGAACATCCACCTACCGGTCACTTCCGTGCGGGAGGTGCGCTGTAGTGATGATCCGTGGTCTGAGCTGCGCGGGATCCGGGCCCCGGGAACCGGGGTGCCGTGGGTCATCGCAGTCGGCACCCGCAGGGGAGGGGGCATCAAGGACTTCGCTGCGGTTCACGGTACGGGCCCTGCCGTGGTGGTGGAGCTGGAGGGCGCCGACTACGGGCGCCTGGTGGTCACGGAGGAGGAGGCCGAGTCCGCGGCGGCCGATCTGAGGAGACAACTGGGGCTGACTTGATCAAGGGCCCCTGAGGGCTCCATGCGGCGGGACCACGGTACGCGTGTGCGTGGGCTCAGCCCGAGCCTCAGTGGGGGGAACCCGACGGCGGCGTCAGCCCCCAACCCTCGGCGACAAGTGTGAGCGACCGCACGCGTGCCTCGTAGGAGTGCATGCGGGTCGAGATCATGATCTCGTCTGCTTCGGTACGCCGCTGCAGTTGGATCAAGCCCTCACGTACCGCGTCCGGGGGACCGATCAGGTGGCTCGACATCGCTTCGTCGACGATGGCCATCTCTCCCGCTGTGAACTGATATGCCTCCGCTTCCTCGGGAGAGGGAAGGAGGCCCAGCCGGCCTGTNNGTCGGTGCGCAGAGCACCGTGACGGCGACCATGGCCCGGGGATCGCTGTGCAGGATCGAGGGGCGGAAATTCGATCGGTAGGTCTCGAGGGCCGCATCGAGCAGCTTGGGTGCGAAGTGGTAGGCGAAGGAGAACGGCAAGCCCAGCATCCCCGCCAGCTGTGCGCTGTACAGCGACGAGCCGAGCAGCCACACTTCGGGAAGGTACCCGCTGCCGGGAACGGCGGACGGCACGGCCGGGGGCCCTTCGTTAGGCAGCAGGTACCTGATGAGCTCGACCACGTCGTCGGGGAACGTGTCGGCATGCAGATCCTGGGCTCGTCGAAGGGCACGTGCGGTGACCTGGTCCGTCCCGGGAGCGCGGCCCAGTCCCAGGTCGATCCGTCCCGGATGCAGCGCCTCGAGTGTCCCGAACTGCTCCGCCACGACGAGAGGTGAGTGGTTCGGCAGCATCACGCCGCCGGATCCAACCCGCAATGTCGACGTCGCGCCGGCCAGATGTGCGATGAGCACGGCCGGAGCGGAGCTGGCCACAGCCGGCATGCCGTGGTGCTCGGCCACCCACAGTCGCGTGTAGCCCAGCCGCTCGACGACGGTGGCCATCTTGATGGTCTCCTGCAGGGCCTGCGCGGGGGTAGATCCCGTCGCCACGGTCGCAAGGTCGAGCACAGAAAGAGGCACCATGCTCCTTTCAACGCCGCGAGCGCCGTCTTCCTTCCCACCGGAGCCGGGTTGGGCGGAGGCCTCGGTGCGAACAGTTGGCCCCCGGCCGATCCTTGGTACACTATCTACGTGACTACGCAGATAGAGACGATTCCGTCGGAGGACGAGTTCCGATCGGCCGTGGGCATGTTGAAATTGCTCGGGGATGAGACCCGTCTGCGCATCATCTGGGCCCTCCTTGACGGTGAGCACTCCGTCAATGAGCTGGCCGAACTCGTTGGGGCGCAGGCTGCCGGCGTGTCCCAGCACCTGGCCAAGCTGCGGCTGGCCCGCCTCGTCCGCACCCGCCGTGACGGCACCCGGATCTTCTACGTGGCCGACGATGCCCATGTACGACGGCTCGTCGGAGAGGTGCTGTCGCACGCCGATCACGTGACACGGGCCGACCCGGCGCCCGAGCGCACGCAGTCGACGACGTCGAGGGGGCGGTCTCGTGTCACGCAATCTTGAGCACGAGGACGACCCGGAGGAGTCATCCCGCAACGGCCACGGCCACGGCCACGGGCACGCGCATGCCGTCACTACGGATTCCGATCATCGATACTTGACAGTCACACTCTTCCTCTTCGCCGCCTTCATGGCATTCGAGGTCGTGACAGCGTTCATCTCCCATTCCCTGGTCTTGCTCGCCGACGCCGGGCACATGCTGGCCGATGTCGGTGCGATCGCAGGCTCACTGGTGGCGTTGCGCCTCGCCGCCCGACCCGAGACCGGTTCGCACACCTTCGGTATGAAGCGAGCCGAAATTCTGGCGGCGGTCGGCAACGGGATCACTCTCGTCGTCGTATCGGCACTCGTCACCTTTGAAGCGATAGTGCGATTGGTGCATCCGGCCGCCGTCCACGGCGCCGTGCTGATCGTCGTGGCGGCGGTCGGCGTGGCCGTCAATGTGGCTGCCACCGCAACGATGTCCAAGGCCAACCGGCGGTCGCTCAACGTCGAATCCGCCTACCGTCACGTGCTGACCGATCTCTACGGGTTCATCGGCACGGTCATCGCCGGAATAGTGATCGTCACCACGGGGTTCTCCCGCGCCGACTCGATCGCATCACTGGTGGTCGTCACCTTGATGCTCAAGGCCGCGATCCAGATGTTGCGCCCCGCCCTCCGCATCCTCCTCGAGGCCACGCCGGAGGACATCGACCTCGAGGAGGTTCGCCGTCACCTCCTCGAACTGCATGAAGTCTCCTCTGTGCACGACCTCCACGTGTGGACGCTCACCTCTTCGTTGCCGATCCTCACGGCGCATGTCGTCGTCACCGACGACTGCATCAATCAGGGCGAGATCGGCCGGGTCCTCGATCATTTGCAGGGCTGTCTCGCCGGCCACTTCGACGTGGAACATTCGACCTTGCAACTGGAGGCGATCGGCCACCTCGATCATGAGATCGGCGGGCATCCGTAGGCTCGCTAGGAGGGCGGTTCGAGCGCGGCCACCAACTCGACGTGTTCGGTCATTGGAAAAATGTCCAAGGCGCGTAGGGAGGTGAGAGTCCAGTGTTGTTCGAGCAACACCCGGATGTCCCGGCTGAAGGACGAAGGCTCGCACGAGACGTAGACCAGTCGACGTAGCGTCGAGGCGTGACCGTGCAGCGCCGCCATGACCGACGTTCCCGCGCCCTCTCGCGCCGGATCGAGCACGGCGAGATGAGGTCGGCCGATCCCGCGCTCGACCAGACTGGTCGTGATGGAGGCTCTTTTCACGCGTAATTGTGGGAGGCCCTTCCCGTTGTACTCAGCATCGGCGCAGGCCCGTCGGTCACGCTCGACTGCGAGCACCGATCCACCAGGTCCCACATCTCGCGCCAATGCCACCGAGAAGAGTCCGGCACCCGCGTAGAGATCCACGACGGAGTCATCGTGCCCTGCGCCCAGCATGCTGCGCACAGCGTCGGTCAGGGCCTCCGCCGCACCAATGTGGACCTGCCAGAACACGCCGGCAGAGACGCGGAACGAGATTCCCGACACATTCGTGTGCACTGCGCCAGAGCGCTGTTGCGCCCGGCCGTTGAGGACCATTCGAGCCGTGATCTCCGGCAACCGAGGCTTGGAATTTCGAGCGGTCTCCACTGAGACCAGCGATTCGCCGGTGTCCGGTGCGACAACGATCTCGAGCTCTTCGACAGCGGGCCACGGTGCGGCGAACGTCCCGGTCTGCATCACCTCGTCGCATGCGATCGGGCAATGGTCGACATGCTTGAATTCGTGTGATCGGTGTCGACGGAATGCCACGTGTCCGGATTGGTCCACGGCCAGGCGGACGCGCGTGCGCCAGGCCAGCCCATTCCTGTCGCCCTTCACCGCTTCCACGTGGACGTCGCGCGCGAGGCCCGCCACTCGCTGGAGCTGGTCAGCCACCCGCACGGCCTTGAGTTCTCGCTGCGTGGCGAGCGCGACGTGCTGGAAGTCGCAGCCGCCGCAACGGCCTGGGCCGGCGTGCGGGCACGGTGGCGATACGCGATCGGGTGAAGGATCGAGGATCTCCACCGCGTCGGCGCGGATGAACGACGACGTGGTCGAGGTGACGCGGGCAACGACTCGTTCGCCCGGAAGCGAGTGACGCACGAAGGCGACACGTCCGTCCGGAGCGTGGCCCACACACCCACCGCCCCCGGCGATGTCGCCCACAACGAGCTCGAGCAACTCCGTGTCGTCGCCGCCTGCCACGGAGCGCACACTAGGTGAGCGGCAGCGAGATGCAGAACCAGGGTCATCAGCGGTCATCGGCAACCGTCGGCGGATCTGCCCGGGGCAAACGGGCGGTTATCGTTCAGAGACCATGTACCCCGGTATGTCTGACGACGTGAACATCGATTTTCGGATGACGCAGCTCTTTGCGCTGGTGTACGAGGCGTTGGCGGGGGCCACCGACGCCCTCTTGGGTAATGACTCCGCCCGGGGACTGATGGTCGTCGAAGGAGATCAGTCTGTCGATGAACTGACGGCCGAGGTCGAGCTCATGGTGTGGAAGCAGATTGAGGATCAGGCCAGGCCGAGTGCAGCCTTGCGCCACTTGGTCGGGGTCTTGTTGATCGTGCCGGAACTGGAGAGATCGGGCGATCTCGCAGAACACATCGCGCAACGGGCGGTTACCAACCTGGGATCAAAGATGACTCCCCTGAGCCGGGGCATCATCCAGCGCATGGCCGAGGTCGCCCTCGAGATGTGGCGTGACGCCGCCGATGCCTATGGAGACCGCGCCGCCAAAGCGCAGGCGCTCTCCGAGGCCGACGAGGAGATCGACATCCTGCACGAGCGGCTCACGAGGGAGATTGCGGCCGAGTCGATGCCGACGGCCATTGGCGCGCAGGTCACACTCCTGGCCCGCTTTTACGAACGGCTGGGCGACCATGCGGTGAATCTGGCGCGCCGGATCGAAATGTTGCATCCGCCGTTGGCCTGACAGCCGAGTGCAAGAATCGGAGCTGTGAGCGAACGGCGCCGAGTCTCGTCGGGCTCTCCGTTCGAGCCGACAATCGGTTTCAGCCGCGCCCTGCGGGTGGGCGATCGCGTATGGGTCTCCGGGACGGGACCCGTCTGGGTGGACGGGACGTGCCCGGACGATGCGGGCACTCAGACCCGGCGCTGCTTCGACATCATCCTCGCGGCGCTGGCCGAGGCCGGAGCGACGCTCACTGACGTCGTGCGCACGCGCATGTACCTGACGAGGGCCGATGATGCTGATGCGGTCTCCGCGGTGCACGGCGAGCTCTTCTCGGAAATCCTCCCGGCAGCCACGATGGTGGTCGTGGCGGCGCTCCTCGATCCGCGCTGGAGGATCGAAATCGAAGTCGACGCGTTGATTCGAGGGGAGCGCTGAGCGGTCGGCCGCTTCCACCGGCCGATTGGGCCGGCCTACGCCAGGGCCTGGTGCGTCTCCCGCACGATCGTCTCGCCCCGGGGGTCACCCTCGCCACCGGCCTCCATGCGGTTCATGACGTAGCTGACGGCGAGGCCGGCCTCCTGGTCGATGCGGATCACCGAGCCACCGAATCCACCCCACCGACAGCCTCGCGGCCCAAGAGGTATCTCGGCGTTGCCCAAGCCGTAGCCCATGCCGAAGCGGGTGGGCATGCCCATCACCAAGTCGGTTCCGTTCGCCTGCTCCTCGAAGATGGGGTCGGTGCCGGCAGCAGAGAGCAGCCGCACGCCGCCTGATTCGCCCCGGCCGGCGATCACCGACTGGATGGCGGCCACAGAGCGGGCGTTGCCGTGACCGTTCGCCGCGGGAATCTCCGCCCGGCGCCACCATTCGTGGAGCGCCAGGTTCCCGTCCAGCGGAGGATTGCCGAGCGTCTTCACCATGAGCTCGGGAAGCCCGAGTGACTCCAGGTCCATGAGTGGGGGAGGGATGACATTGGAGACCCTGGCGTCCTCGCTCTCCGGCAGCCCGATGAAGAAGTCGGCTCCCAACGGCTTGGCCACCTCTTCGGCGAAGAAGGCACCGATCGTCGTGCCGGCGATGCGGCGAACCACCTCACCGATCAGGAACCCCTGCGTCAGGGAGTGGTAGCCCGACGCGGTACCAGGTTCCCACCAGGGTTTCTGGGCCGCCAGCGCCGAGGTGCAGAACTCCCAGTCGGCCAGCAGCTCCGGCGGATCGATCAGCACGTCCCAGCCCGAAAGACCGGCGGTGTGCCCCATGATGTGCCGCACTTCGATGGCGGCTTTGCCGGCCTGGGCGAATTCGGGCCAGTAGGTCGCCACCGGTGCGTGGAAGTCGAGCTGTCCCCTGTCCGCCAGCATGAGCGCGCAGAGGAAGGTCATTGTCTTGGTGGTCGACCACACGTTGGTCAAGGTGTCGCGTTCCCACGGGGCGCTCCTCGCTTCGTCGACGAAGCCGCCCCAGATATCGACCACCGGCTCGCCGTGGAGGTATACGGCGACCGATGCCCCGACATCGGCTCCCGAGTCGAGGCTGGACGAAAGCGCCCGTCGGACCCCGTCAAATCGCGCATCACAGGTACCCTGCACTTCGGCCATAGCGGCCCCCCTTTGGGACGTCCGAGCTTCGATCCGTCCTGCAACCTACGCATACGCAGCGCCGTCTGCCACCGCGAGCCCGCTCTTGGCGCTCCCGGGCGGCGCACGGTGCAGTCCCTACGTGACCGCCTCGTGGATCTCCCCTCTTGGACCGAGCTCCAGCCGGCGCCCGAGCGCGACGGTTTCGAGCAGCCGGCGGTCGTGGGACACGAGGAGCAACGTGCCGTCGAAGCTCGCCAGCGCTGCCTCCAGTTGCTCGATCGCGGGGAGGTCGAGGTGGTTCGTGGGTTCGTCGAGTACCAAGAAATTGACGCCGCAGGCAGCGAACGCAGCAAGCTCGGCCCGGGTGCGCTCGCCCGGTGACAGCGACGCCGGCCGGCGGGTCGCGGCCTCGGCGCCGAGACCGAATTTGGCCAGCAGCGAGCGCGCCTCGGAGAGTGTCGACCCGGTGTTCCGCATCAGGGCGTCCACCACGGTCTCGTCCTCCCTGCCCACGCCGTCACGCCCGCTTCCGGGGAGCCGTCGATCCTGACCCAGCTCACCGACCACGACGCTCGGTCCGATCCAGCGGCTTCCCGACGCAAGGGGAAGCCGGCCCAGGATGGTCTCGACCAGCGTCGTCTTGCCCGAGCCGTTGGGGCCGACCAGAGCGATCCGATCGGCCCAGCCGATCTCGAGCGTGAGCGGGCCCAGAGTGAAGTCGCCCCGGTGGAGGACGGCGTCCTGGAGCCGGACCACCACGGCGCCCGACCGCGGTGCCTGCTCGATGGAGAACCTGAGGTCCCAGCCCTCCCACGGCTTCTCGACGACGTCGAGCGCATCCATCGCCCTCTCGGTGCGCCTGGCCCGGGATGCCAGCTTCTCCGCCTTGTTGATGCGGAAGTCCCGCTGTGCCTTGTCGTTGTCCTTGGGGTTGCGTTTCTCCCTCGATACGCCCGAGGTCGCCCACTGCCGCTCCCGCTGTGCCCGCGCCCGCAGCTCGCGCCGTGTCGCGTCGTAGGTGGCGTAGGCCTCGGCCGCGTGCGCCAAGGCGGCGGCACGCTCGGCTTGATAGCCGGCCCACCCGCCGCCGTAGAGCTGACCCGTGCGGCGGTGCTCCTCGAGCTCGAGCACGCTGGTGACCGTACCGTCGAGGAAGGCCCGGTCGTGCGAGACGATGACCATCCCGCCGCGGCGGTTGGCCACGAAGGACTCGAGGCGCCGCAGGCCGTCGAAGTCCAAGTCGTTGGTCGGCTCATCGAGCAGGGTCAGATCGAACCGCGACATGACCACCACCGCCAACGCGAGACGCGCCTCCTGTCCGCCCGAGAGCGTGGCCACCTCCCGGTCCGCCAGTTCCGCGCCGAGCCCCACCTCGTTCAGCGTGGTCGACAGGCGGGCTTCGAGATCTGCGGCGCCCAGCGACTCGTAGCGGGCCAAGGCCACGGCGTAGCGGTCGTCGGCCTCGGGCCGACCCGTACTGAGGGCGGCCGCCGCGTCGGCCAGTTCTGCCTCGGCGGCGGCGACCCCCGTACGTCGGGTGACGGCCTGGCGCAGCGTCTCGCCGGGCAGGGAGGCCTGTTCCTGGGCCAGGTAGCCGATGGTGGCCGCGGGTGGGTCGGCGCGCACCGTCCCCGACAGTGGGGCGAGAGAGCCCGCCAGAATCTGTAACAGCGTCGACTTGCCGACGCCGTTGGGACCGACCACGCCGAGGCATGTCCCGGGGCTGAGCTTGACCGACACTCGATCGAGCACGGTCCGACCGCCACGCTCGAAGGTGATGTCGCGGGCGACGAGCGTCGCCAAAGAAGCGGGAGAAAAAGATGATGGCACAGGAGTCTCCGAAACCGAGGGTCGACGAACAGGGAAGAACGGACGCAAGGGGTTCGGAATTAACTCACCCCCATACCATAGAGGGGCGGGGAGCTTGCAACGTTCACGGTGGCCTCTGTGGAGCCCGGCGTCGGCGCCGTTGATGGCCGACTTGGGTGCTCCCCGCTATCCCCTCTAATCTCACGCGGCAGGCCATGTCCGGCCGCCACACCGTCCATTGAGGGGGGCATGCACCAATGCCAATTGCCATAACCGACGACCACCAGGAGCTGGCCTCCACGGTCCGGGGCGTCCTCACCGCGCACAAGGCGCTCCAGACGGCCCGGGCCCTGCTCGAGTCCGAGGATGAGCCCCGCCCCTCCTATTGGAGGGAGATGGCGGATTTGGGCTGGCTCGGCATTCATCTTCCTGAGGAGTACGGGGGCTCGGGAGCCGGTCTCCTCGAGTTGGTCGTCGTTCTGGACGAGCTCGGACGGCAGGTGGCGCCGGGGCCGTTCCTTCCGACCGTGCTCGCGTCGGCGGTGATCGCCGACTGCGGCAGTGCCGAGCAAAAGCAGCGCCTGCTCCCCGGGTTGGCGGACGGCACGACCACGGCCGCTCTCGGGCTGGCCGGCCCCGGGCTCCTTCTCGCCCACGAGAAGCTCACGGGTGGGGCCGGCGTCGTGCTGGGCGGGAGTGCTGCCGACCTGCTCTTGTTGAGGGCCGGTGACGACGTCGCCATCGTGCCGGCCGACGCGCCCGGGCTCACGCTGCGCCGGGCCGACAACCTCGATCCGACGCGGCGTTGCGTCGCGGCCGAGGCCCACGACGTGGTCGTGACGCCGACCAACGTGATCGCCGGCGCGGCAGGGCGCGCGCTCGCACTGGCCCGCACGCTCGGAGCGGCCGAAGCGGTCGGGGGCGCGGCGGCATGCGTCGACGATGCGGTCGAGTACGCCAAGCAACGGGTGCAATTCGGCCGGACCATCGGGACCTTCCAGGCCGTCAAGCATCACTGCGCCAACATGCTGGTGGCGGCCGAACTGGCCACCGCCCTGGTATGGGACGCGGCACGCGCTTCGGTCGACGGTGGAGACGAGTTCTCCCTCGTCGCGGCCATGGCGGCCACGTTGGCCTTCGAGCCGTTCGTCCACAATGCGCAGATGAATATTCAGGTGCATGGCGGCATCGGCTTTACCTGGGAGCACGATGCGCACCTGTATCTCCGGCGGGCGCTCGTGCTCAACGCAGTGCTCGGAACGCCGGCCGACGCCAACGACGTGACCACGCTGGCGGCACAGGGCACGATCCGTGAAGTGACCCTGGATCTGCCCCCGGAAGCCGAGCAGATGCGGGCCGAACTGCGTCTCGAGGCCGAACGGCTGGCCACCCTCAGCGGCGACGAGCAACGCCGCGCCTTCATCGGTTCGGGCCTGATGGTCCCACACTGGCCCCGACCCTGGGGGCGGGACGCCGGAGCAATCGAACAACTGATCATCGACGAGGAGCTCAAGGCCGTTGGCATCAGGCCGCCCGCTTTTGGGATCACCGGATGGAACATCATGACCGTGAACCAGTACGCCACGCCCGAGCAGGTTGCGCGTTGGGTGGAACCAACGCTGATGGGGGAATTGGTCTGGTGCCAGCTGTTCAGTGAGCCCGACGCCGGGTCGGACGCCGCCGCGGTCAAGACCAAGGGCGTGCGTGTCGACGGCGGATGGGTGGTCAACGGCCAGAAGGTGTGGACCTCGGGTGCCCAGTACTGCCATCTCGGATTGGCGACCGTGCGCACCGACCCGGATGCTCCCAAGCACGCAGGCATCACCACCATGGTGATCGACANNACGCTGGGCAACGAAAGGGTCTCGATCGGCGGAAGCTCGGCCGGCATCTTCCCCGGTATGGACATCTTCGATCTTCTGCACCGTCACGGCGAGCATGTCCCCGGGGCCGCAGCCAGAGTGGGAGCGGTTCTGACCA
>PMLV01000292.1:0-1095 GCA_003160635.1 Acidimicrobiaceae bacterium
AGGGTACGACGCTCCGGGGGCTGCTCCTCGAGGCCTACGCCTTCTGGCAGATGGGCCAGATCGCCCTCTTCGCGGCCATCGCCTGCTTCGCCCTGGCCCTGGTGATGCTGCTCTTCACCATCCTCGGATTCGTCCACATGCGCCGGACGCCGGAGGACGCCGAGATCTGAGCGACCCAGGAGTCTGACGTGTCGCGGCGTCCCTGGACGGGTGGGAGCGGTTCACCCCCCCTAGTCCAGGGACAGTCGCGTGGGGTGGCCGCCAGGTGAATCCGTCACTGGCCGCCGCTTGTACGCATTTACCGGAGAGAGCAACGGTCCATTCGCCAGAGATCAGCCAGGATCGTGCAGTGACCGGCTACGTCAATCCTCGCTGCCGGGTGTGGGCGCGTTATCCGGCAGCGGGTGCTTGCTGCCCGCGAACTGCCACCGACCGGCACGAGTGGGCTAGGCCAGGTAGCCAGGGGAGTCCACTCGGTAACCGCCACCTGTGAGCGGGGAGCCTGATCCGGGCTACGGGTAATGCGTCGGCGTTATTGTGCGCCAGTCAGCAGTGCAGTCGTCAAAACCGGAAGCTCTGAACGCCGAGTGCTCTTGGGCAGGACGATCGCAGCCGTTGAGACGCTACGCAGGCCGAGGAACCGAAGCGAACACCGATAGCGTGAACCACAGCGGCAGGGCCCGGCGAAGTGCTTCGGGACCGCTCACTTCGATTTCGCCTGAGCGAAGGGCATCGGACCACCCTGAGTCGCCGCGCCAGACCTCGACCATGCGGCGCAGGCTGGCGCTCACTGTCACAGCCACCGGGTGACCGGGGTCCACATCGCACACGTCGGCATCATCGGCGGTAATCACCATCCACCAATCACGAGCCTTAGCTGGTGCGTCCGGGAAACTGAACCGGACCACGGTCCGCCCGCCCGGGACGGCGGCGTGGTCGATGTTGCGGTGCATGTCCCACAATAGGAGTCTCGGATCGAGGTCCTCGTCGCCGAGTTCGCCGATCCAACGGACACCCCAAGTACCCAGCGCCTCGACCACCGGCCGCAGCTCCTGACCCGCCGGGGTCAAGACGTACCGTACGTCGCTCCCTTCG
>PMLV01000292.1:1157-2510 GCA_003160635.1 Acidimicrobiaceae bacterium
TCCGAGGGCAGTGACGATGAGGATCTGCCCCACGGGCGATCGGGCCAGCTCACGGTGTGCGCTCGGCCCATCTTTCGTCCCGAACCGCTGTACACGACCATAGGAAGAGAGTTGCAATGACTGCACTGAGCGACACCGTCGAGGCAGACCAGGCCCTCAAGGCCAAACACCGGGCCATGTGGGCCCTGGGCGACTACCCCAGTGTGGCCGCCGAGATCATCCCGGACCTGGGTGCCGTCCTGGTCGAGGCGTGCGGGGTTGGGCCCGGGGCCCGGGTCCTGGACGTGGCCGCTGGTTCAGGTAATGCCACCATTCCCGCAGCCCTGACCGGAGCGAGCGTAGTGGCCTGCGACCTGACTCCGGAACTGTTCGCCTCGGGGCGAGAACAGGCCGCCCAGCACGGCGTGGAGGTGGAGTGGCACGAGGCGGACGCCGAAGCACTGCCGTTCGCTGACAGCGAGTTCGACGTGGTCCTGTCTTGTGTCGGGGTCATGTTCGCCCCCCACCACCAGGCCACTGCCGACGAACTGACACGGGTCTGCCGCCCCGGCGGGACCATTGGCCTACTCAGTTGGACCCCGGAGGGGTTCCTCGGTCAGATGCTCGCCACGATGAAGCAGTACGCCCCCCCGCCTCCTCCGGGTGCTCAGCCGCCGCCGCTGTGGGGCGACGAGAACCATGTGCGCACCTTGTTCGGCGACCGAGTCACTGACGTTACGGCCCGCCGCGACAACGTCAAAGTCGATCGCTTCGACGACCCCGAGACGTTCCGCGAGTACTTCAAGACCCACTATGGCCCGACGATCGTCGCCTACCGGGGCATCGGCGAGGACCCCGATCGGATTGATGCGCTGGACAGCGACCTTGCCGACCTCGCCCGACGCTTCGACTATGGCACCGATACGACGGTCATGGACTGGGAGTACCTACTACTCACCGCCCGCAACCGCAGCTGAGGGAGAACATCGGCGGCTGGGCCTGCAAATGTCAAGCATGGCATTTCGGGGCTCGGTGCCCCATACCACCGGGTAGGTGGAGCGGTCATGCGCTCAAGCATCTGAGGTCTGTCCGCAACGGCACTGTTGCATTGAGCGCGATCTCGCCTCGATCCGTTGGGGCTCGAGCCCAGGTCGTTGATGGACGAGGCTGTCCGGGTGAAGCATCGCCTACGCATCCGACCCATCCAGCGTCCCAGTTCAGCGTTCGCCGGGTTCAGGTTCCCGCCCGAGGTCATCCTCATCGCCGTCCGCTGGTACCTGCGTTACGGACTGTCCTACCGGGATCTGGAGGAACTGCTCGCTGAGCGTGGCATCGACGTCGACCACGTCACCTTGTTCCGGTGGGTCCAACGGT
>PMLV01000213.1 GCA_003160635.1 Acidimicrobiaceae bacterium
TCGATCTCGTCGATGAGGAGGACGGGGACCACCGGGCCCCGGTAGCGGATGCACTGCAGGATCGGCCTCTCCTGGAGAAACTCCTCGGTGAAGAGATCGGCATCGCTCAACTTCTCTTCACGTGACTCGGCCAGTCGGATGGCCAGTAGCTGGCGTTGGTAGTTCCACTCGTAGAGCGCCTCGCTGGCTGTCAGACCCTCGTAGCACTGCAACCTGATGAGGGGAGCTCCGAGCGCACGGGCCAAGGCCTTGGCCGCGGCCGTCTTGCCCACGCCCGGCTCGCCCTCCAGCAGCAGGGGCAGGCCCAGCGCCAGGGCGAGGTACAGCGCGGTCGACAGGCCCTCATCGACCAGGTAGTCGACCTGGTCGAGCTGCTCACGGAGAACCGCCGCGGAGGACGGGCCCGCGGTCACCCGTCGGGCTCCCCGCCGGCAGCGGCGAGCAAGGCCCGATAGTCCTGCCACGTGTCGACGTCGAGCGGGATGTCCCCGTCGATCACCACCTCTTGCACCGGGTAGCGGTCGGACTCCAGAAGCTTCCACACCGCCTTGTCACCATGGAGCGCGAGAAGATCGTCGAACACCTGGCGTCGGAACCAAAAGGGGTGGCCCAGGCCGTCGCCGTACCGGCACACGCCCAACGGAGATGCCGCGGCACCCTCGATCAACTTCCTCACCGCACCAGTCGTGACGTCTGGTTGGTCCCCCAAGAGAAGGATGACCCCCTCGGCCCGGTCATCGACGACCCCGATGGCCGCACCGATCGAGGAGGAGCATCCGCTGGCGTACTGCTCGTTTTCCACCACTTGGCAGTCCCGAAAGTCGACGCGATTGGCCACCTCGGCCCGTGCACCGCCGACGGTGACCAGCAGCTGGTCGAAGCGGCAGCTCCGGGCCATGTCCAAGGTGGCGCCGAGCACCGTCGTCCCCTTGTACGCCAGGAGCTGCTTGGGCTCGCCCAGCCGGCGCGAAGCGCCCGCGGCGAGTACCAGGCCGGTCACGAACACGTCAGGACCCACCTGCTCCGCTCAATGGTCCCGGCACTCTGTGCTGCAGTACCAGTGCTCCATCCCGTCGACGGTGCGATGTGGGGTGTCGGGGCCAACCACAATGGTCATCCCGCACACGGGGTCGACGGCCTGGTGGGGCGGAGACGGCGCCGGCGTCGGGGGGGCGACCAGGCCTTCGGTCCGCATGGCCCGGACCACACCGGCCATGATCGAGAGCGCAACCTCGGCAGCCGTCCGGGCCCCGATGTCAAGACCGACCGGTGTGTGCACCCGGTCCCTCTCCCGTTTGGTCAGGTCCATGGCGTCGAGTACCGCCTCGCCGCGCCGGCGACTGGCGACGAGGCCGATGAAGCGCACGTCGGCATCGAGTGCGGCCCTGATGGACTCGGGCTCACCACTACCGTGACTGGCGATGATCACCGCTACCGCGCCCTCGGGCTGCTGACTCTCCAGCGTGCGCACGGCGGCGAAGGCGAATCCCAGCGATTCGGCCTGGGCAGCCACCGCGTCCGATATCGGGGTCTCGCCCACGATATAGAGCAACGGCGGCGGCAAGTGCGGCTCCAAGAAGATCTCGAGCGCGCCACCAGAGAGACAAGGGTTCACGACCATCTTCGCACCCGGTAGCTCGGGAAACCCCGCTTCGCCGTGCGGGAGCACCCGCAGGAGCAGGGCCTCGCCTTCGCCGAGCACGTCGAGCGCGGCGACCCGAACTGTCTCCTCGGCGCACTGGCCGCCGACGAACCCCTCGATCGTTCCGTCGGCCAAGATGATGGCAACGTCACCCGCACGCGCCGAAGTGGGCGACTGGGCCCGCACGACCGTGGCGTAGACGAACGGCACCCGTTCCGCGAGCAACTCGGTCGCCCGAGCGTTCATCGGGTGCCCCACGTGGCCTCGGACTCACACCGAGGGTGTCGGGTGCCCCTGCATGGCATCCCACACCCGGGAGGGTGTGAGTGGCATGTCGGCGTGCCGTACACCAAAGGGTTTGAGCGCATCGACCACTGCGTTCACGATCGCCGGGGGTGAGCCCACCGTGGCCGACTCCCCCACCCCCTTGGCCCCGATCGGGTGGTGCGGCGAGGGGGTCACCGTGTGCCCGGTCTCCCAGTTCGGTACCTCGAGCGCGGTGGGTATGAGGTAGTCCATCAACGAAGCCCCGAGGCAGTTACCGTCCTCGTCAAAGGCGATCATCTCCATGAGCGCCATGCCCACACCATCGGTGAGCCCGCCATGGATCTGGCCCTCGATGATCATGGGGTTGATCCGGGTGCCGCAGTCATCGACCGCGATGAACCGACGGACCTTCACCTCTGCGGTGCCCGGATCGACATCGACCACGCAGATGTACGCCCCGAACGGGTAGGTGAGGTTCTCCGGGTTGTAACAGATCTGCGCCTCCAGCCCGCCCTCGAGTCCCTCGGGCAGGTCGCCGGCGCCATGGGCCTTCATCGCGATTTCCTGAATGGTGACGGACTTCGAGGGGTCGCCCTTCACGTTGAACGATCCCTTTTGCCACTCGAGGTCGGCCACCGACACCTCGAGCATCCCCGACGCGATGATCTGCGCCTTGTCCCTCACCTTGCGCGCCACCAAGGCGGCGGCCGCTCCCGAGACCGGGGTGGAACGACTGCCGTAGGTTCCCAGACCGAACGGGGTCTGATCGGTGTCGCCGTTGACAACTTGGATGTCGGCCGGTGGAATGCCGATCTCCTCGGCCACGATCTGGGCGAACGTCGTCTCGTGTCCCTGTCCCTGTGACATACAGGAGACCCTGACGACAGCCTTTCCGGTGGGGTGTATGCGCAGCTCGCACCCGTCGGCCATGCCGAGTCCGAGGATGTCCATGTCCTTGCGGGGGCCAGCGCCCACCGCCTCGGTGAAGAAGGCGATCCCGATTCCCATGAGCTCCCCACGGGCTCGCTTCTCCGCCTGCTCGGCTCGAAGCTCGTCGTAACCCGCCATCTCGAGAGCCAACCGCATGGCCGTCTCGTACTCGCCCGAGTCGTAGACCCAACCGGTCTTGGTCGTGTAGGGGAACTGCTCGGGCTTGATGAAGTTCTTCAGCCGCAGCTCGGCCGGATCCATCTCGAGCTCATACGCCAAGCAGTCGACGATGCGCTCGACGAGGTAGACGGCTTCGGTGATGCGGAACGAACAGGCGTAGGCCACCCCTCCAGGGGCCTTGTTCGTATAGACGGCGGTCATCTTGGCGTAGGCCGCCTCGAGGTCGTAACTGCCGGTGAACACACCGAAGAATCCGGCCGGGTACTTCGTGGGAGCGGCCGTACCGTTGAAGGCCCCGTGATCGGCCAGCACGTTGGTGCGGATGGCCAGGATCTTTCCTTCCTTGGTCGCCGCGATCTCACCGCGCATGATGTAGTCGCGGGCGAACCCGGTACTGATCAGGTTCTCCGAACGGTCCTCCATCCACTTGACCGGCTTGCCCAGGACGAGCGAGGCCACGATGGCGCACACGTAACCCGGATAGATCGGGACCTTGTTGCCGAAGCCACCGCCGATGTCAGGGGCGATGACACGGATCTTGTGCTCCGGCAGCCCCGACACCAGTGCATACACCGTACGGTGGGCATGCGGGGCTTGCGAGGTGGTCCACAGCGTCAGCTTGCCGTCGACCCGCTCGTAGTCGGCCACGCAACCACAGGTCTCCATCGGTGCCGGGTGCACCCGCGGGTAGACGATGTCCTGGCTCACGACGACATCGGCCGATTCGAAGACCGCGTTGGTGGCGGCCTCATCGCCCGTCTCCCAGTCGAAGCAGTGGTTGTCGGGCTTCCCCACCAGGTCGTCACGGATGACGGGCATTCCGGGATCGAGAGCTTTACGGGCGTCGATGACCGGGGCGAGGATGTCGTACTCGACTTCGATCAGCTCCAGCGCGTCGCGGGCCGAGTAACGGTCCTCGGCCACCACGAAGGCCACCTCTTGGCCCTGGAAGCGGACCTTGTCGGTCGCCAGCACCGCCTGCACGTCGTTCGACAGTGTCGGCATCCAGGCCAGGCCCTTTTCGGCCAGGGTGGCACCCGTCACGACCGCCTTGACCTTGGGGTGGGCTTCCGCCGCGCTGGTATCCACCCTGACGATACGGGCGTGGGCCACCGGAGAGCGGAGTATGGCCATGTGCAGCATGCCGGGAAGCTGGATGTCGTCGCAGTAGTGGCCCATGCCCCGGATGAAGCGCGGGTCCTCCTTGCGCAACATCCGGCCATAGCCGACCGGCTTCTGGTCGTTGTCAACGAACTCCGTAGGACGTTCTTCGGTGGTGGTCATGGCCTGCTCCCAATGCTGACGGCTGCTTCGTGGGCCGCAGCCCAGCGGATGGAACGAACGATGGTGGCGTAACCGGTACAGCGGCAGATCTGCCCCGAGATGGCCTCCCTGATCTCCTGTTCGGAGGGATCCGGATTGCGGTCGAGCAGCGCACGCGCCGTCATCATCATGCCCGGCGTGCAAAAACCGCACTGGAGGCCGTGGCATTCCATGAATCCCTGCTGCACCGGGTCGAGCTCGCCGTCCTGCTCGAGGCCCTCCACGGTGCGCACCTCCCTACCCCCCGCCATGGCGGCCAGTACCGTGCATGACTTGACGGGTTCACCATCCATCCACACCACGCAGGTCCCGCAGTTGCTGGTATCGCACCCCCAATGGGTGCCCGTCAAGCCGAGCTTGTCCCGCAGAAAGTGGACCAAGAGCAAGCGGCCCTCGATCTCCTGGCTGACCTCTTCGCCGTTCACCGTCAGTGACACCTGCATGTCAAACCCCCTGCCCGTTGATACGGGCGACAGATCGGCGCAGGGCTCGCTGCGTCAATTCGTTGGCCAAATGGCGTTTGTACTCGATACTCCCGCGCATGTCGTTGCTCGGATTGCAGCTCTCGGCCGCGATGGCGCCGGCTTGCGCGAACAGTTCTTCGGTGGGCGCCTTGCCCCGGAGGGCTTCGGAAATGGCAGGGATTCCAGCCGTGTTGGGCCCGACCGCGGCCAAACCGACCCGGGCGTCGCCGATGACCCCGTCCTCCAACCAGACCGCGGCGCCGCTCGAGACCACGGCCCAATCGCCCGCCCTCCGCTCGACCTTCTCGTACGCGCTGGAGCCCCCTGGCCGCAACGGGATGCGGATCTCTATCAGTAACTCCGCCGCCCCGACCGCCGTTTCATAAGGACCCTGGTGAAAGTCCTCCATGGACACCACCCGGGTCCCGCCGCTGCCCCGGATCACGCAGCTGGCGTCGAGCGTGGTGCACACTGCCGAAAGATCCTCGGACGGATCGGCCTGACACAAGGACCCGCCCAGCGTCCCGCGATTACGCACGACGGGGTCGGCGATCACTCTCTCGGCATCTCGAAAGATGGGAAAGGCCTCGACCAGCACATCGGACTCGAGCAGCTCCCGATGCCGGGTCATCGCACCCACTCGAATCTCGTTCCCTTCCGCCCGTATGTACCCGAGTTCGGAATGGAGATCGTTGATGTCGATCAGATACTCGAAGTTGGCCAGCCGGAGCTTCATCATGGGGAGAAGGCTGTGCCCGCCCGCCACGATTCGAGCCGAATCTCCCAACCGTTCGAGTAGCCCTATGGCATGATCGACGCTGGTGGCGCGTTCGTAGTCAAACGGCGCGGGAACTTGCATACCGACCCCCTCGTTCATCCTGCATCCTGGCCCCCAGCGAATCTGATCCCTTCCCGCCCGATTTGTCAACACCAACCTAAGGGAATGCTTAGGTACTAGCGGAGAAGGATCAGCATGTAGCCCATCGTCAGCGACATGACGATCTCGCACCACAGCGCCAGCCGCGGCGACAGCGTGATCGGTGGCGGCAACGAGCCTGTCGGTCCCGCCTCGGCACCGCTTGGACGTGCGCCTGCCAGGATCAACGCGCGGAGGTACCAGTTTGCAAACCCGAAAAGGATGATGGCGAGCAACACGGCGACGGCAGGCCACCATCGGGCGCCGTCCGACCCAGTGACCATACCGGCCATACCGGCCATACCGCCCATACCGCCCATACCGCCCATACCGGCTGACGCGCTCATCGTCGAGGCGCCGGCGTTGGCGGCCGGGGCGGCCACGAACATCGCGCACATCGCACCGCTTGTCACCACGTGCCCAACAGGGTGAAAGATGGAGCCTCTGTCGGTCCTGGAGCGGATCAGGGCGGAGAGGCTTCGCCAGCCGAACCACGCCGCACTCAATCCGAACAAGTCCTTCCACAATCCGTTCCACCCGAAAGAGAGCCACCCCACCAACATCCCCGCCATGACAACGCCCATTACGACGTGCAGGGCATCGACGTCACGCTGGCGGGCACCGTCTCGCCCTCGCGAGACGACGAGACGGGCGGCGCAATAGACAGACGTCACGACCATGAGTACCGCCGCTGAGTCAGAGAGCCATTCCGGTCCCGCCATATTCCTCCTCTCGTACGGACGAATCCCCCAGCTGCAGTAGTCAAAGCGCTGAAATGGCGGTCTGCGTTGCGGTGCGTAGGATCCTGCGCCCGCTCCCGATCGTTGTCAACGCCAACCTAAGGAAATGCTTAGGCGGGAGGCAATGATTGTCGCACCCTGATTAGGGTGGTCATGAAGCCTCGTTCCACCAGGGCAGAAGGCGCAAGGGGGCATTCGTGAAGGACGTGTTCGACAACATCGAACAATGGCAGGACACCGGCCATCGCGTTGCCTTGGCCAGGGTCGTCGCGGTGATCGGCTCGGGGCCGCCGTGACGGGGCCGCTGTGACGGGGCCGCTGCCCGTGGCGGTTTCGGTGAAACCGCGCCGCCGTCGCCCCGACAGCGACGTCATGCCGGCGCAGGCCATGCCACTCGAGGGGCCGCTGATCGACCGCTACGGGAGGGTGCACGACGATCTCCGAATTTCGGTGACCGATCGCTGCAACCTGCGCTGCGTCTACTGCATGCCCGAAGAAGGACTCTCCTTCCTGCCGAGGAACGAACTACTGACGTTCGACGAGATCACACGATTGGCCCAGGTGGCGAAGAGCCTTGGCGTCTCCGCTCTGCGCCTCACCGGCGGAGAGCCGCTGGTACGCAAGGGGCTCCCATCGCTCGTCGGACGGCTCGCGGCAGTCGGATTCGAAGATCTGGCCATGACCACCAACGGCACTGAACTGGCCGGAGTCGCCAGGGAGCTGGCCGCGGCCGGATTACGCCGTGTCAACGTGAGTTGTGACTCGCTGCGACCCGAACGGTTCGCCGCGATACGGCGACGGGGGAAACTCGATGTTGTCCTCAACGCTATGACCGCAGCCGAAGAAGCCGGCTTGACTCCACTCAAGGTCAACGTGGTACTCCTGCGGGGCCACAACGACGACGAAATTCTTGACTTCGCCTCCTTTGCCCGGAGCACCGGCCGCATTGTGCGTTTCATCGAGTTCATGCCGCTGGACGCCCAGGGAATGTGGGATCGGAACCGGCTCGTTCCCGGCAGACAAGTGTTCGAGCGCATCTCGGCTGTCTGGCCTCTCGAGCCGGTCTCGGATCCCTCGGGCACTGCACCAGCGGAACGATTCCGCTTTGCCGACGGAATCGGTGAGATCGGCTTGATCTCCAGCGTGTCGGAGCCATTTTGTGGCACATGTAATCGCCTCCGTTTGACCGCCGACGGCGCGCTGCGGAACTGCTTGTTCTCCGACGACGAGGACACCGTGCGTGACCTCTTGCGCAACGGTGGTACCGACGCCGACCTCTCCCTTTTGTTCCGGCAAGCTGTCTGGGCGAAATTCCCGGGCCACGGGATCAACGAGCCGGGATTCCTCAGTCCGGCCCGTTCGATGTCGATGATCGGCGGCTAACGGTGGCGCGCCTCCGCCTTTTTGGACCAGCCCGCGAGGCCGCCGGCACGTCGAGTGTCACGTTGCCAGGTCAGAGCGTGTCGGCGATCATTACCGCCGCAGAAGAGCAGTTCGGTGAGACATTCTCCCGGGTCGTGGGCGTTTCAAACATCTGGCTGAACGGAGAGCCCGTCCAGCCAGCCGCTCCCGTGAATGACGGTGACGAGGTCGCGGTGATCCCCCCCGTCTCAGGAGGATGACCTCCCTCCTTACTCAACCAGCCCCGAGCCCCGCTCCGTGAGAGCTCCATGGCGGCTTCTGGTGCAATGTTGGAGTCCTCGTGAACGATGGCCAACGCACAATCCTGGCGGTGATGTGGACTTTCGGGCGTCGAGCCCTGAAATCCTCATTACCTGAAATCCTCATTACCTGAAATCCTCATTACCTGAAATCCTCATTAGAAGCCTCTGGCTTCCAGGTCGTCGAGCATCGGACGATGCTTGAAATCGGTCGGTCAAGGCTACGACGGCCCTGAGGGTGCGCTCCAAGAATTCTCCGCTGCACTAACGCCGCTACCAGCGGGTCGACTCCCCCATCACCCGCAGGAGGCCGTCAATCCAGCTGACGCTTGCGAAAGTTGCCTGCTGCGGTACGGCACACATATGGGCAAGGGGCTTCGGCCCAACCCACACCTACGACCTTTTTGCAGCGTGGGCCGTATCTGCCCTGCGCTGGCATTCTCTGGCCGGGTCCCCGAGCCGTGCGTCTATTCGGGGTGGGTGGCGCACCGAGGGGCCTCACCGAGCAAGACTGGGCGTGTGACACAGGGATGGCGCGTACAGCGAGTGGACCACCGGAACCCCTTGGCTCCCGTGGAGGACATCATGCGCCTCATCGACATGGCCGGCACGGCCACGGCCGCCGCCTATAGCCGTAGCGACGTGGTCCAGGCGCTCAACGAACACCAGCCGGCCGCCGTGGCCATCGCGTCCGGGCAGCTTGTCGGCGTCGCCACCGCGCGTATGTCCGGTCGCGATGCTCATCTGCTGGCCCTTGCCCTGCACCCGAATTGGCGGAACCTCGGCATCGGCTCGGCGCTGCTTCGCGAACTTGACCAAGAGGCGATCCATCACGGAGCCCTGCGCATGTTCGCTCTGGTCGAGCCAGGTCAAGT